>DASSAT010000073.1:0-5085 GCA_035699305.1 Fimbriiglobus sp.
CGTGCCGGGGGTCATCAAGGAGCTGATCCGCACCCAGGTGGCCAAGGCGTCGCCGGAGGTGCCGGTGTGGCTGGACTTCACCGGGGTGATGGCGAAGGAGTTCGGGCTGCGCGGCGGCCAGCCGAACCTGGTGGTGTTCGACGCGACGGGCCGGCTGCGGCTAAAGGTCAACGGCAGCCCGGACCAGCCGACGCTGGACAAGCTGGTGCAGACGATCCAGAATTTGCGCGCCGAGGCGGCGCGATTGGGGAAGTAGTGCGGCGCAAGCCCACGGACGGCCGTCCGTGGGCTTGGGGGCAACCCTCACCTCGACGCGGACGCCGGCGGGGTGTCGCGCCACAGCCACCGCAGGCTGTCCGGCAGGATCGCCCCGCCGTGCCGGCCGTTGTGCGCGCCGTCGCCGAACACCAGCCGGTAGTCGTACCCCGCGAACTTCAGCGCCGCCGCCATCGACAAGGCTCCCAGCGGCCAGCTGCCGTACTGGTTGTCCAGGTCGTTGCACCCGTCTTGCAGGAACACCCGGATCGGCTTGCGCTCGGTCTTGCGGATCATGCCGGGGTACTGGTCGCCGTGGCGGATGTTGGTGAAGCTGCCGACGTGGCTGAGCACCTTGCCGAAGAGGTCCGGCCGCTCCCACGCCGCGGTGAACGCGCAGATGCCGCCGGAGCTGGCCCCGCCGATGGCCCGGCCGGCCGCGTCGGTCCGCAGCTTCACGGTCTTGCTCACCTCGGGAAGGATTTCCGTCTCCAGGAAGCGGACGTACTGGTCGGAGAGAGTGTCGTATTCGAAGCTGCGGTTGGATCGGCCCTTGCTCTTGGGGCTGCCGCCGGGGAACACGCCGGGGTTGACGAACACGCCGACCGTGACCGGCATCTCGCCCTGGTGGATCAGGTTGTCGAAGACGACCGGGACGCGGTACTGGCCGGTGGAGTTCTGGTAGCCGCCGCCGTCCTGGAAGACCATCAGGCAGGCCGGCGGGCCATCCGGCTTGTACTGGGCCGGGACGTACACCCAGTAGTCGCGGACGGTGCCGGGGAAAATCTTGCTGTGGTTCCAGGTGTGTTTCGTGACGGTGCCCTTGGGCACGCCGGGCTGCGGCTGGGAGTCCGGGCCGAGCTTGTAGTCGTCGGCAGCCGGGGCCGTGGCGGTGAGCGCCAGAACGGGGAGGATGGCCCGGACGAGTCGTCGCATGGGGAGCACCTCTCGGGTGGGTGGGGACCGGGGACAAGGGTAACAGCCCGGCGGGCGGCGTGCAAAAGGCAAGAAGGCATTCACCACAAAGGCACAAAGATCACACAAAGACACACAAAGAGGAGGCAACCCCTGTCTTCCTTTGTGTCTCCTTTGTGTGATCTTTGTGCCTTTGCGGTGAATGCCTGACACTTGACGCGCCAGGGTTCATACCCGAACATCTTTGTATCGACCGGCCGTCCCTCCCACCCCCGCCGGTCGTCCCGCCTGCTCACCCCGTCCCGGGGCCTCGTCATGACCGTCTGCCTGGCGATCGCGCTTTGCCTGACCGTCCGCCCGCAAGGGCCGCCGCAGAAACTCGACGTCTACCCCCAGCAGATTCACCTCACCGGCCCGCGCGACGAGCAGCGGCTGATCGTGCTGGGCGTCTGGGCCGACGGCCGCCGGCGAGACCTGACGCGCGCCGCCACGTTCGCCGCAACGGCGACGGCCGCGACCGTGGACGCGGCCGGCGTCGTCCGCCCGGTCGCCGACGGCAACGCCACGCTGACCGTCGCGGCGGCCGGCGCCCGCGCCGAGCTGCCGGTGACGGTCACGAAGTCGCAAGCCGATACGCCGGTGAGCTTCGCCGCGGAGGTCGAACCGATCATCACCAAGGCCGGGTGCAACTCCGGCAGCTGCCACGGGTCGCATCAAGGCCGCGGCGGGTTCCGGCTCTCCCTCTTCGGGTTCGACCCGGCGTTCGATCAGGCCCAGATCGTGCAGAGCAACGAGGGCCGGCGGGTCGTCGTCTCCGACCCGGAGCGGAGCATCATCCTGGCCAAGCCGTCCTTGACGATGGAGCACGGCGGCGGCGAACGGCTCAAGCTCAACTCCCGCGAGTACGACCGCGTCCGCCGATGGTTGGCGGACGGCGCCCCGGGGCCGTCGGCGACGGACCCGCACGTCACGGCGCTGGAACTCTTCCCGCCGGCACGGGTGATGGTGCCCGGCGAGCAACAACAGATCGCCGTCACAGCGACCTGGTCCGACGGCCGCCGCGAGGACGTGACCCCGACCGCCCAGTTCGACGCGCTCAACGACGCGGTCGCGGCCGTGTCGAAGGCCGGACTCGTCACCGCGAAGGCGGCCGGCGAGACGCACGTCATGATCCGGTTCGGCGGCCAGGCGGTCGTCGCCCGGGTGACGCTCCCTTACGCGACGGTCGCCGACTACCCGACGCCGCCCGCGAACAACTTCATCGACGAGAAGCTGATCGCCAAGTGGCGCGACCTGGGCCTGGCCCCGTCGCCGCTCGCGCCGGACGACGAGTTCCTGCGGCGGCTGTCCCTCGACGCCATCGGCACCCTGCCGACGCCGGAGGAGGTGCGGGACTTCCTCGCCGACGAGTCCCCCGACAAGCGCGCGAAGGCGATTGACAAGGTGCTCGGCCGGCCGGAGTTCGTGGACTGGTGGGCGCTCAAGTGGGGCGACCTATTGCGGATCGACCGGCAGGAGCTGCAAGAGAAGGGGATGTGGAGCTTCCACAACTGGGTGCGCGCGCAGCTGCGCGACAAGCGGCCGGTGGACGAGTTCGCCCGGGACATCATCACCGCCGAGGGGAGCACGTTCACCGAGGGGCCGGCCAACTTCTACCGGGTCGGGCGGACCGCCGAGGACTGGGCCGAGACCACCAGCCAGGTGTTCCTCGGCGTGCGGATGCAGTGCGCGAAGTGCCACCACCACCCGTTCGAGAAGTGGAGCCAGGACGACTACTACGGCCTGGCCGCCTTCTTCGCTCGGCTGGGCACCAAAAACAGCCAGGAGTTCGGGCTGTTCGGCCGGGAGACGGTGGTGTACCTGCGGCCGACCGGCGAGGCCCGCAACCCACGCAAGGGCGCCGTCGTCAAGCCGCACCCGCTCGATGGCGCGGTCATGGAGGACGAGTTCGACCGCCGCAAGAAGCTTGCCGACTGGGCGACCGCCCCGGACAACCCGTTCTTCGCGCGGAACGTCGTCAACCGGTTCTGGGGCTACCTGATGGGCCGCGGGCTGGTCGAGCCGCTCGACGACATCCGGGCGACCAACCCGGCGAGCAACCCCGAACTGCTCGACGCCCTGGCCGCGGACTTCGTGGCGCACAAGTACGACCTCAAGCACCTGCTGCGGACGATCCTGTCCAGCCGGGCGTACCAGCTGAGTTCGCAGATCACCGCCGGCAACGCGGCGGACGGGTCGAACACGTACTTCACCCGGTACACGGTGAAGCGGCTGACGGCGGAGCAGGTGGCCGACGCCATGGACTTCGCCACCGGCACGCGGGAGAAGTACGCCGGCGTCCCGCTCGGCACGCGGGCGATCCAGCTGCCGGACACGCAGTACCGCAGTTACCTGATGGACACGTTCGGCCGGCCGCCGCGGCAGATCACCTGCGAGTGCGAGCGGACGACCCGGCCGAACGTCGCGCAAGCGCTGCACCTGCTCAACGGCGACTTCCTGAACAAGAAGATCGCCGACAAGAAGGGCCGCGTCGAGAAGCTGGTCGCGGCGAAGGCCCCGACGGCGAAGGCGGTGGAGGAACTGTACCTGGCGACGCTCAGCCGGCCGCCATCGGCGGACGAGGCGGCCAAGGCCGCGGGCTGGGTGGCGTCGGCCCCGTCGGCGCGCGAGGGGCTGCAAGACCTGCTGTGGGCGCTGGTGAACTCGAAGGGGTTCCTGTTCAACCATTAGGAAGAGAACGAACCACAGAGTCACAGAGAACACAGAGACAGGACACACAGAGGAAGAATGAAAAAGGATGTAAACATGATTCGGTCCTGTCTGCTCTGTGTTTCTTCCCTCTGTGTTCTCTGTGTCTCTGTGGTTCGTTCCTCTGCCGCGGAACCCACCTACTGGCAGGACATCCGGCCAGTGCTGCGCCGGCACTGCACCGTCTGCCATCGGGAGTCGAAGCTCAAGGAGCCGGAGGTCTCCGCCGGCCTCGCCCTCAACACCCTGGCGGGCGTCCTCAAGGGCGGCAAGACGCCGGTCGTCAAGCCCGGGAAGCCGGACGAGTCCTTGCTGATGGAGTTGGTCACCTCCACGGACCCGAAGCGGCGGATGCCGCTGGACGGCGACCCGCTGCCGGCCGCGGACGTGGACCGGCTCCGCAAGTGGATCGCGGCCGGGGCGCCGGAAGGAGTCAAGCCCGCCGACGACACGACGACGACGCAGGCCGAGGGGTTAAACCCCTCGGCTCGTCGGGTGCGCAAGCTGCCCGTGACGTTCGCCACCCGGGCCGCCGGGCCGCTGGCGCTGACCCTGCCGGTCGGGCCGCTGCCGCCGGTCGCCGCGGTCGCGTTCTCGCCGGACGGCAAGCTGCTGGCGGTCGGCTCCTACGGCCGGGCGACGGTGTGGGGCCTCGCCGCGGCGAAGCCGGTGGTCGAGCTGACGCAGGTCCTCGGCGCGGTCAACGACTTGAAGTTCTCCCCCGACGGCAAGCTGTTGGCGGTCGCTGGCGGGCAGCCGTCGGCCCGCGGCGACCTGCGGCTCTTCGACACGGCCGACTGGAAGCTCGCCGCCTCCCTCGGCGGGCACCTGGACACGGTGTCGAGCGTCAGCTTCAGCCCCGACGGCACGAAGCTCGCCTCAGCCAGCTTCGACAAGACCGTCCGCCTCTGGGATGTGAAGTCGCGGAAGGTGCTGCACACGTTCACCGGACACTCGGACTTCGTGTACGCGGTCGCGTTCTCCCCGAAGGGAGACTGGTACGCGACCGCGAGCAAGGACCGCACCGGTCGGGTGGTGGACGCGGCGACGGGGCGGGGCAAGCTCACCCTCAGCGGGATGAACGACGAGGTCGTCGCGGTCGCGGTTCGGCCGGACGGCACGCAGGTGGTCACGGCCGGATTCGAGCCGCAGCTGGCGTGGTGGGAC
>DASSAT010000074.1:0-3098 GCA_035699305.1 Fimbriiglobus sp.
CGGGGTGCTGGGGCTGAAGTCGCGGTCGCGCGGGCTGGCAGTGGCCGGGCTGACCCTGTCGCTGGTCGGGCTGATCTTCGGCGGCGGGTTCGCGGTGGTGACGACCGCCGGGGTGGTCAAGGCCGAGTACGAGCGCGGCTCCCAGACCAACCCAAAGCGGCCGGTGTTCCAGGGGAAGAACCAGTAGAAATGATGAATGATGAATGATGAATGATGAATGATGAATGATGAATGACCGAGTTCCATGCGTTCGTCATTATGTCATTCCCCGAAGGGGTCGAGATGCCGCGGATCACCTGTCCGACCTGCGGGGCCGCGCTGGACGTCACCGCCGACATGCTCGGGGAGACGGTGGAGTGCGGCAGCTGCCAGACACACTTCGTCGCCCAGGAGAAGCAGTCGCCGTCCCGCCGGGCTGCGGACGACGAGGACCGCCCGAGCCGCCGACGCCGCGAGGACGAAGACGACGACCGGCCGAGCCGGCGGCGCTCGCGCGACGAGGACGATTACGATTACGAGGACGACTACCGGCTGCGGCGCCGGCGGCGGTCCTCATCCGGCGGCGGCACCGGGATGGCCACCGCGTCGCTAGTCCTGGGCATCGTGTCGCTGCCGCTGGCGTTGTGCTGCGGATTCCTGGCCCTACCGGCCAGCGTCGCCGGGGTCATCCTCGGCGTCCTCGGGATGAAGACCCAGGGTCGGGGAATGGCGATCATCGGACTGGTGCTGTCGGGCGTCGGCGTCCTGCTCATGATCGCCGTGATGGCCCTCGGGCTGGCGCTCAACCTGGCCAACTTCGGGGGCCGGGGGAACAACTTCGGCCCGCGCCCGAACAACCCGCCGCCGTGGAACCAGCCGCCCCCGCAACCGCCACGATTCAAGTAAGGAGCCTCTCATGCGTCCGCTATCCGTTCTCCTGTTGTCGGCCGGGCTGTTTGCGCTCGGGTGCTCGTCGCAGCCGCCTCCGCCGGCCGTGGCCACGGCGAAATCGGGGGGCGACGACCACGGCCACGAGCACACCAAGGACAAGATGAAGGAGGCCCACGCCGGCAAGTACCACGCCTGGCTGACCGCCCACCTGTCGAAGACCGACGGCAACGAACTGGACGTTTTCTTCGAGGGCGGCAGCGACGAGGACCTGAAGCCGGCCCCGATCCCGGTGGCGAAGTTCACCGCCACGGCCAAGCGGGTGTCCGACGACAAGGAGTTCCAGCTGATGTTCGAGCCGGCCCCGATGGACGAGCGCGAGGGCGACCCGCCGGGGGCGTGCTCGCACTTCGTCGCCAAGGCGCCGTGGCTGACCGCCGACGACGTGCTGACCGTCTCCGCCCAGGTCGAGCTCGACGGCACGCCGCGCAAGCCCACGTGGCGGACGTTCGAGGTGAAGAAGTACACGCACCACGCGGACTGACCGGGAACGAATACCCAAGGCATTCACCACAAAGGCACAAAGGTCGCACAAAGACACACAAAGAAGAAGAGCCGCCCTGCCTTCCTTGGTGTCTCTTTGTGTGACCTTTGTGCCTTTGTGGTGAATGCCTTCTTGGCCCCGTGTCCAGTCGCGGCGTGTTACCGCGGTCCTTTCGCCAGCCCGCGCGGGGTGCGCAGCCACTCCAGCTGCGCCGGCAGCTTCGCTGGGTGGAGGTTCTCGGCGTCGCGGTCCAGGGCGTCGGCGACCGCCTGGCCGAACGCGGGGTGCGAGAACAGGAACGTCTCCAACCCCCGCTGGTTCGGCCGGGCCGCCAGCAGGACGAACAGCTTCGCCGACTCGTCCGCCCGGTCCCGGTGGGCCAGCACCACCGCCTGCCCGAGTTGGCCGACCAGCCGCGCCCGCGCCGGCCGGCCCTTCGCCCCGGCCGGCCGCTCCGGCCGCAGGTCCGCGAAGAGCTTGTCCGCGTCGTCCAGCCGCCGCTCGCGGACGTAGAGCAGCCCCAGCTCGACCGCCGCGTCGAACACATCCTCCGGCTTCGCCGACCGACTATCCATCCGGGCCTTCAGCTCCCGCTCGCGGGCGGAGACGACCGGCACCGGCGGCCGCGCGGGCGGCAGGCCCACGACCGGCCCGGCCGGCGAGCGGGAATGGGTCAGTGCGAACGCCCCCCACCCCACGGCCGCCGCGACCGCGACCAGCGCCAGCCCCGCGACTCGCGCCGGCCACCGCGACGGGGCGGGCGCCGCCGCGACCGGCACCGCGGGCGAGGAGAGGACGACCGGCGGCAATCCGACCGGCAGCCCCTTCTGCACCTTCGCCAGGTCGCGCAGCACGTCCCGCGCGGTCTGGTAGCGGTCGGCTGGCTCCTTCGCCATCAGCTTGTGGACGACGGCGCACAGGTCGGCCGGCAGGTCCGGGCGGACGGACCCGAGCGGCTCCGGCTCGGCCTGGACGTGCTGGATCGCCACCTCGAACGGGGTCGCGCCGCGGAACGGCGGGTGCCCGGCCAGCAGGTGGTAGCAGGTGACGCCGAACGAGTACAGGTCGGTGCGGTGATCGACCGCGTCGCCGCGGACCTGTTCGGGGGCCATGTACAGCGGGGTGCCCAGCGTCATCCCGGTCTGGGTCAGGTTGGGCGGCCGGCCCTCGGCGGCGAAGTCGCGCGACAGGCCGAAGTCGGCGACCTTCACCTCGGCCTTGCGGGTGATGAGGATGTTCTCCGGCTTGATGTCGCGGTGGACGATGCCGCTCTCGCTGGCCCGTAGCAGCGCCGCCGCGACTTGCCGCATGACCGCCAGCGCCAGCGGCAGCTCCGGCGGCCCCTTGCGCGCGAGGTGGTCGCGCAGGTCGCGGCCCTCGACGTACTCCAGGGCCATGTACCGCACGCCGTCCTGTTCGCCGACCGCGTACACCTGGACGATGTTGGCGTGCGTCACCCGGGCGACGGCCTCAGCCTCGGCCTGGAACCGGGTCAGCGCCTGTGGGCTGTCGGCCAGCTCGCGGCTGAGGATCTTCAGCGCCACGTCGCGCTTGAGCGAGAGCTGCCGGGCGAGGTAGACCTGTCCCATCCCACCCTGGCCGATCTTGCGCAGCACCCGGAAGTCGCCGAGCGTCCGTCCGGTCAGGTCGGGCGGGGGTTCAGCACGGGGATCGACCGGCTCAGCCA
>DASSAT010000075.1:0-13890 GCA_035699305.1 Fimbriiglobus sp.
TCGGCGATCGTGCGGAACCCCGCGATGTCGGCGTCCAGGTCCCGCTTCTGCTCGGGGGTGAGGCTATAGAACACCGACGTGTCGAACCCCTTCACCGCGTCGGGGGTGAGCCACAGCGCGGAATACTTCCTCGCGTCGGCGAGTTGCTCCGGCGACGGCGGCACGCCGTTCGCACTCTCCCACGGGGACAGGAACAGCGAGGCGGACCGGAAGTTGTGCAGGAACTCGGCGACCGCCATGTCACACCCTCCCTTCGGTTCACCGAGCCTATTCTATCCCGTCACCCCTTCGACAGCCCGCCCGGCCGTGTCGGTCGGTCGATTCCGGCGCAGCCGACGGACCAGTCCGGCCAGCCCCAAACCGGCGGCTGCGACGGCGAGGACTGTTGCCGGCTCGGGGACGGGAGTCGGGGTGATGTTGAAGTCGTCAACAGCCAAGCCGTCGTCGAGACCGCCGACGTTTAAATCCGACCAGCGGATCCAGAATGTCGCCCCGTCGGACATATTCAGCCCGGTGATCGTGCCGGTGAGGGCGGTCCGGTTCTGTGACGCATTCCCGTTCAGCGCGCCGCTTGAGTCGATTATGTTCGGGGTCGTGAAGTCGAGTCCGTCAAAGTTCGTCCACGTTCCGGTCGTCAGAGACGTGGCGTCGGTGCTGTATTGAAAGTCGAGCCGGTCGATGTTCGCGTCCGCTTGGCCGTGCCGCCACTGCTCGCCGAAATACGCAATCTGGAGTCCCGTGACTGCTGTCCCGGTGTTGTTCGTGAATGAGGCTCCGATCGTGGGCGTCAGGTTGCTGCCCAACAGTGTGCCGAACGCCCGGTCGGTGTTACCGCTGGGGCCGTAACTGTAGGTATCACCGGCACTCGCTCCGCCTGAACTGGTCGAGTAGAAAGCGTTGGCGCTCGAACCGGTCTCGACAAAGTACCAGCCGGTCGGCAGTGTCGCTGCGGTCCCGTTCGAGATCCCGCTGGTACTCACCAGACCGTTGAAGTCCTGTGCATACTGGGCGGTGAACGAGGTGAGGGAGACCGACCCGCTTCCCTGCTGTTGCCCCGAGGCGGTCCAGCAGGTGGCCGTTACGACCACGATCGAACAGACCAAGCGGACCGAGAACAGGCGCGTCAGAACTTGTCGCGGCATGAACGGCTCCGGTCCGAAGGTGACGGTGAACCCACAGACTCCGTCCTGCTCCGGCCGAGGCCGTCCGGCGAAACTCAAAAGGTAACATTTTCCAAGGCGGTCGCCAGTGACAAATGCGACTTTCTTCGCCCCACTGCGGTAACGGGTCGTGTCCCGGCGAACCCCGAGCGGCAGCGAGGGGGTGGCTTCTCAGCGGCCGGACGTTTCGCGCTGTGTCGAGGGCGTCACCCCCGGGACGCTACCCACTCGCTGCCGCTCGGGGTTCGCCGGATTCCCGCCTCGCCCGGTGCGCGGGCGCGGGAACGACGACAGACCCCGGCAAAGGTGCTAAGGTATCTCAACGTTCGATCCGCCCGTACCCGGAGCTGTGCCGCGCCACCCATGCCGTCGTTTCGCACCAGCCGCGGCCGGCCGTTCCCCCTCGGGGCGAACCGGGCCGCCGATGGGGTCAACTTCGCTGTCCTCAGCCGCCACGCCACCGCCGTCCGCCTGGTCGTCTACCTGGAGTCCGGCGAGACGCCGATCGGCGAGATCGCGCTGGACCCGCGGACGAACCGCACCGGCGACCTCTGGCACGTCCGCGTCGAGGGGCTGCCCAAGACGTTCTGCTACGGCTGGCGCGTGGACGGGCCGCCGGGGGCCAAGCACCGGTTCGACCCGACCCGCGTGCTCATCGACCCGGCTTCGACCGTCCTCTCCGACGGCGATACGTGGGCCGGCACCTGCGAGGCCGACCCCGGGCGGACCGGTCGGCGCAGCCTCTTCTACAACCCCCGCCGGTACGATTGGGGCGACGACACCCCACCCCTCACGCCGCCCGAGGACTCGATCGTCTACGAGGTCCACGTCCGCGGCTTCACCCGGCACCCGTCCAGCGGCGTCGAGCACTCCGGCACCTTCCGCGGGCTGATCGAGAAGTTGCCGTACCTCAAGTGGCTCGGCGTCACCGCCATCGAACTGCTGCCGGTCCACGAGTTCGACGAGTGCGACTGCCCGTTCACCGACCCCGAGACCGGCGAGAAGCTGGTCAACTTCTGGGGGTACAACTCGATCGCGTTCGCGGCCCCCAAGGCCGCCTATGCTCAGACGGCGAAGGAGCACGGGCAGGTGGACGAGTTCCGCGACCTGGTCAAGGCGTGCCACGAGCAGGGGATCGAGGTCTACCTGGACGTGGTGTTCAACCACACCGGCGAGGGGAACGACGAGGGCCGCACGTTCAGTTTCCGCGGGCTGGACAACGAGCTGTACTACCTGATGGACGAGGACGGCGAGTACCTGAACTACTCCGGGTGCGGCAACACGGTCAACTGCAACCACCCGCTGGTCCGCGAGCTGCTGCTGGGCTGCCTGCGGTACTGGGTCGGGGACATGCACGTGGACGGGTTCCGGTTCGACCTGGCGAGCATCCTCGGCCGGGACCGCCGCGGGCACGTCATGGTCGAGCCGCCGGTCGTCGAGATGATCGCCGAGGACGGGGTGCTGGCCGATACGAAGTTGATTGCCGAGCCGTGGGACGCCGGCGGGCTGTACCAGGTCGGCGGGTTCCCGTTCGGCCGGCGGTGGAGCGAGTGGAACGGCGTCTACCGCGACGACGTGCGCCGGTTCTGGCGCGGCGACGGCGGGTTCGCCGGGGCGGTCGCCACGCGCATTGGCGGCAGTTCCGACCTGTACCAGCCCAACGGCCGGCTGCCGCGGCACTCGGTCAACTTCGTCACCTGCCACGACGGGTTCACCCTGGCCGACCTGGTCAGCTACGACAAGAAGCACAACGAGGCCAACGGCGAGGGCAACCGCGACGGCTCGAACGCCAACTACTCGTGGAACGGCGGCGTCGAGGGGCCGACCGACGACCCCGGCGTCCTGGCCCTGCGCGAGCGGCGGGCCAAGGGGCTGATGGTGACGCTGATGCTCAGCCAGGGGGTGCCGATGCTCCTGGCCGGCGACGAGTTCCTGCGGTCGCAGCAGGGGAACAACAACGCCTGGTGCCAGGACAACGAGACCAGCTGGGTGGACTGGACGCTGGCCGAGACAAACAAGGACTTCCTGCGGTTCGTCCGCGAGCTGATCTGGCTGCGGCGTCGGCACCCGGTCTTCCGCCGCCGCCGGTTCTTCGTCGGCGAGCTGGGGCCGCTCACCCCGCCGCCGCGGGCCATGGCGTTCCCGCCGAGCGGCCCGGTGCGGCCGGGTGAGGCGGGTGTGCCGACCGACCTGACCGGCCGGCACGCCCTCCTTGCCGACGGGGCGGGGACGGTCCGCACGCCGGCGCCGCGGGGCGGGCATCCGCTGGCCGACGTCCACTGGCACGGCGTCGAGCCGTACAAGCCGGA
This sequence comes from Fimbriiglobus sp., assembly GCA_035699305.1. Classification (GTDB taxonomy): domain Bacteria; phylum Planctomycetota; class Planctomycetia; order Gemmatales; family Gemmataceae; genus DASSAT01. Next base: position 3,470 of record DASSAT010000075.1, read on the forward strand.
CTTCGGGCCGAACTCCCGGTGCCTGGCGTTCAGCCTGGACGGGCGGTTCACCGGCCGCGACGGCGACCCCGACTACCGGCCGGACAACGACTTCTACGCGGCGCTGAACGTGACCCCCGGGCCGCTGACGTTCACGGTGCCACCGTCGCCGACCGGCCGGCGCTGGCGGCGGCTGATCGACACGGGCGCCGAGTCGCCCAAGGACCTGTTGTCAGAGAACGAGGGCGTTCCGGTGCCGGTCGGGACGAAGCTGGCCGTGCCGCCGTTCGGGACGGTGGTGCTCATGTCGGAGCCGTAAGCCCGGACGAATGGCCACAAAGAGGCACGAAAAGACACAAAAAGTGGATCGAAACCATGAGCGGGTGGAGTTCGATCAACGAGCTGTGCGACATCGTTCGGGAGACGAGCTTCGCCATCCACCGGTACCTGCGGCACGGGCACCTGGAGAAAGTCTACGAGAATGCGCTGGCCCACCGGCTGAGGAAGCTCGGGCTGCGCGCCGAGACGCAGCACCCGTTGAAGGTTCGCGACGAGGACGGAACAGTCCTGGGTGATTACTTCGCGGACCTATTCGTTGAGGGGTGCTTGATTGTGGAGTTGAAAGCGGTGCGGGCGATCGACAACGAACACGTCGCGCAGATCCTCGGCTACTTGCGTACCGCGCGGATCGAGACGGGTCTGCTCATCAACTTCGGTGCGGCCAAACTGTACGTGAAGAAATTCTTGATGACCGACCAGGACGCCTCCTAACTTTTTTGTGTCTTTTCGTGCCTTTTTGTGGCCGTTGTCTTCACGGCTGTTTGCCGCGGTCGGGGAGCTTCGTCCGCCAAGACGCGATCGTGAGCCCCAGTGCCACCGCCCCAGCGACGAAGAACAACGGGTCGAACGACCCGAACGTCCTCTCCGTCCGGGTCAGCAGCACCGGCCCGACGGCCGACGCGAGCACCGTCACCACCTGGGCGGCCGACTGGATCACCCCGAGGTTCGTCCGCCCGTACCCGGTCCCGTAGACGGCGAAGAAGACCACCGTTACCAGCCCGCCGCTCACCCCCAGCAGCGCCCCGAACCCGGCCGCCGACCCGACATCGGCGACGAACGGGAACACCAGCAGCGCCCCGGCCAGCGCCGCCATGCCGACGGCCATCAGCCGGCCGAGGGCCACCCGCCCGGCCAGCCAGCCGCCGAGGAGGTTCGTCGGCAGCCCGGCGAACGTCATCACCCCGAGCATCAGTTCGATCGCCTGCGTCTTCCCCTCGGCCGGGAACCCGCGGGCGGTCAGCAGCCGCTCGGCGAACAGGGTGATGGCGGAGAGCATCAGGTTGAACAGGGCTGCGGTCAGGGTGAACACCCAGAACGCCGACGACCCGAGGGCCGTTCGCCACGGTAGGTCGAGCGCCGGCCGGGCCTCGTCCGCCGGGTCGGTCGGGGCGTCGGCGGGCAGGCCGATCGTCTCCGGGGTGCTGCGGGCCAGCAGCAGCCCGAGCGGCGCCAGCCCGGCCAGCAGCACCCACCCCAGCCCCTGCCACGCCGGCCGCCACCCGCTCGCCGCGACCGCCTCCTTCAGCCCCGTGTACCCGCCGATGATGCCGAACGTCAACAGGACGGTGAACACCCCCATCGCCACCCCGAGCCGGCGGGTGAACCACTTCCCGACCATCGCCAGCGCGACCACGGAGAGCGCCCCCTGGCCCAGCCCGCGGACGAGGAGCAGGGCGAGGAAGAAGGTGCGTTGATCGGCCGCGGCGGTCAGCCACAGCGCGGAGAGGCCCAACCCGGCGGCCACCCCGGCGAGGACGAGCCGTACCCCGACCCGGTCGATCAGCCACCCGACCGGCAGGCACAGCACCGCCCCGAGGACGACGGCCCAGAAGTTCAGCCAGCTCAGGTCGTCGGCGGTCAGCCCGAGCCGCGGGTCGGCGAGGATCGGCTCGGTGATCGTCTCCAGCCCGATGGTCCGCCCCGGCAGCGTTCCGGCCATCGCCGCGGCCGCGAGGACGAGCATCACCCAGCCGTAGTAGACCGGCCGTCGGGCGGGGAACGGTGGCATCACCAAGACCTCATACCGAGTTGCGTTGATTCCTTGTCTTCCTCCCCTCTCCCCCAAGGGGAGAGGGGGGTAAGAGATCAATGCAAGACGGAATCAGTGGTAAAGCGGCCCGGACCGTTATACCGGTCCGCCGGGGGGTTTTTTCCCGGCTGCCCTGTCGCGGCCGGTGAGCCGCCGCTACAATTCCCCCGCTTCACCCCGACGACGCGGGCCGACTCGTGCCCGCCGGGGCGTGACCTCCTTCCCCGATCGGATCAGCCCGCCGGCGCGAACCCTTCGTGCCCCGGGTGCCCTCCCAACCTCTATATGGTCAACCGCAACCTCCTCCGTCAGTTCGACGACGACAACACCGACCGCGAAATCGAGCAGATCTTCAGCCTGTCCGGCGACGTCGGACTGGACACCTGGCTGCCGGCCGAGTCGCAGACGTTCGAGTCCAACAAGATCGTCTCCGGCCGGGTGCTGGAGATCCGCGGCGAAGACGTGGTGATCGATATCGGCTACAAGTCCGAGGGGATCATCAAGATCGAGGAGTGGCGCGACGAGACCGGCGACATCGTCAGCCCTCCCAAGCCCGGCGACACTATCGAGGTGCTGCTGGAGACGGCCGAGGACGAGGACGGCACCATCGGCCTCTCCTACCGCAAGGCCAAGCGGCAAAAGGAATGGGAGGCGATCCTCTCCAAGCACAAGGAGGGGGACGTCGTCACCGGGGGCGTCACCAAGAAGATCAAGGGCGGGCTTCTGGTCAACATCGGCGTCAACGTCTTCCTGCCAGCGTCGCAGGTGGACATCCGCCGGCCGCCGGACATCGGCGAGTACATCGGCCAGAACATCCAGTGCATGATCCTCAAGATCGACGAGCAGCGGCGCAACATCGTCGTGTCCCGCCGCAAGCTGATCGAGGTCATCCGCGAGGAGATGAAGCGCAAGCTGATGGCCGAGCTGGAGACCGGTCAGATCCGCAAGGGGATCGTCAAGAACATCGCCGACTTCGGCGCGTTCGTGGACCTCGGCGGCATCGACGGCCTGCTGCACATCACCGACATGGGCTGGCACCGCGTCACCAACCCGCATGACGTGGTCAAGATCAACCAGGAGCTCGAGGTCTACATCCTCGGCATCGACCGCGACAAGGAGAAGATCGCCCTCTCCCTCAAGCACAAGACGCCCAGCCCGTGGCAGAACATCGAGACCAAGTACCCGGTCAGCACCCGCCACCAGGGCGAGGTCGTCAACATCATGCCCTACGGGGCGTTCGTCAAGCTGGAGCCGGGCATCGAGGGGCTGGTCCACATCTCCGAGATGAGCTGGACCAAGCGCATCAGCCACCCCAACGAGGTCGTCTCCACCGGCGACAAGGTTGAAGTTCAAGTCCTGAACATCAACCACGACAAGAAGGAAATCTCGCTGGGGATGAAGCAGACCCAGCAGAACCCGTGGGACGAGGTGGCCAAGAAGTACCCGCCGGGCACGCAGATTTCGGGCACCGTCCGCAACCTGACCAGCTACGGCGCGTTCATCGAGATCGAGGAGGGGATCGACGGCCTGTTGCACGTCAGCGACATGAGCTGGGTGCGGAAGGTCTCGAACCCGTCCGAGGTGGTGCAGAAGGGCCAGAAGGTGACGTGCGTGGTCCTGAGCGTCGATCAGGAGCGCAAGCGGGTCGCCCTGGGCCTCAAGCAGATGGCCAACGACCCGTGGGAAGGCGACATCCCCGGCCGGTTCCAGCCGGGCCAGAAGGTGACCGGGAAGGTGACGAAGCTGACCAACTTTGGCGTCTTCGTCGAGCTGGAGCCGGGGCTGGAGGGGCTGCTGCACATCAGCGAACTGTCCGACGACAAGATCGAGTCGCCCGAAGAGGTGGTGAAGGTCGGCGACGAGATCGAGGTCAAGGTGCTGCGGGTGGACGCCAAGGACCGCAAGATCGGGCTGTCCAAGCGGAACGTGGACGACCCGACGGTGCCGGACGTGATCCCGGACCACCCGGACATCGAGGAGGAGGATGCCAAGCCGCGCAAGGACGAGTCGAAGCGGGAGCTGCGCGGCGGCACCGGGTCGGCCGGGCCGCTGATCCAGATGCCCGGCCAGGGCGAGGAGAACGGGTGATCCGTTCACCCCTCCCCCGGCCCCTCCCCGAAGCGGGGAGGGGAGACAGGCAAAATACCTCTTCCTCCCCCTCCCCGCTTCGGGGAGGGGGTCGGGGGGAGGGGTTCTTCCAGCGACGTTAGGCGTTCGTCGAATTCACATCCTCTCCTCTTCCGCCCGCGTGTTCTAGTCTTCGGCAGGACCGGTGCGCCCATCACCCGACCTGCCGGAGCCGCCGTCATGTCCGCCGATGCCCCACCGGTCGCGCCGCCGCCGTTCGAGACCCCCGACGGCATCAGTCCCGACGCCTACCCGGCGTTCAAGCAGATGCTCCGGGCGTGCGGCAAGACCGCGTTCCGCATGCCGTCGAGCTGCGAGCTGTTCCTGCGGCAATACCTGTCGCATCACCCGACCGAGTTGGGGCTGCTGACCGCCGCCCTGCGCCGCGGCGTGCCGGAGAAGATCGCGGCGCACAACGGCCGGGACGGCTACGACGAGCTGCTGGACGCCGCGACGGCGCTGCTCGCCCAGGAAGCGGGCGTCGGCCGCCCCCTGGCGACGTGGGCGGTCGAGGCGTGGGCGACCGGACTGGGTCGGCCGCCGGGCTACGCCGCCCCGCCGGTGACGCCCGGCGTGGTCGAGCCGCCGCCGGGCTTCGACAAGCCGCAGGTCTCGGACCGGTCGGTGCGGCGGGTCATGGCCGGCGTCGCCGCGGCCGGCGGGGCCTTCGGCGGCCTGCTCGGCAACGGCAGCGGGATGCTGGTGCTGCTGTTCACCGACCGGAGGTTGGGCACCCAATATTCCAGCGAAACGGAGGAGGTGGTGCTGTACGTCGTCGCGGCGGTGCTGGCGTTGGTCGGCGGCGTGTGCGGCGGGGTCGGGGCGTTCGCCGGGTGGATGTTCGGCCGCGGCGACGAGTGGCCGTGGGGCGGGTTCGTGGCCGCGTGCGGGGCGGCATTCGGGACCGGGTGTCTGCTGTTCTTTTGCGCCGGTCCGGGGCTGATTACCGCGGTGGCGATGGGCTTCTCGGCGTTCGGGGCGGCGTTCACCACCGCCAGCCGCGGGGCACGACGAATCTAAATCGCAGTGATTCGGGGCGAGGAGTCCGTCCGTCGCTTGTGCTCCGGGCTGAGGATGATAGCATTCCTGACCGGCCTGTTGGCGCCCCGGACCCGATGGATACGGGGATGTCAACGCATCATTTCTGGACCAGAAACCGCCGTTTGAATACGAGACAAAAAGTTTGTCGTCCGGTCCGCAGGGGCGGAACTCCAGTCGTTCGGTCCGCGTCGGAGGTGACGTAGACCGGGACCACGACCCGAACGATTCCTTCGATCCGGCATTCCGCCGGTATCGGAAAACCGTTTGCACCGGGCCGAACCCCGACCTATAAAATTCGTGGCTGCCGGAGGCGCTCCCCGTCTTGCGTCATACGGCGGTCGGTCAAGGAGGCTCGAACCGCCACGAGACAGTCGCCCACTTACCCGACCCGTTCTCGCGGGCGAGTGGGTGACGATTGTCGGGACTATTCCCGCACTGCCGTTCCCATTCCCCCTCATGTCGAACGGCCCGGCGGCGCAAGCTGCCGAGTTCTCGTTCCGTCGGTCGATAGAGACGGTCGGGCCGCCCCGCACTCGCCGGGCCGCCAACGGTCTCCGTCACCGGCCGCAAAGTCGGATCCGAACCGAAGCCAGGATGCCCTCCATGTCGCGACTTCGACGTTACCGTTCGGACGCGGTCCAGTCTCCTCTGGAGACGTACCTGCGGGAGATCAACGAAACCGCCCTCCTGACCGCCGACCAGGAGAAGGAGCTCGCCTACCGCATCGGCGACGGCGACACCGCGGCCCGCGACCAGATGGTGCGGGCCAACCTTCGGCTCGTGGTGAACATTGCCCGCGGGTACACCGGCAAGGGACTGGCCCTCCAGGACCTGATCGAGGAAGGGAACCTGGGCCTGCTGCGGGCGGTCGAGGGGTTCGACCCCACCATGAACACCCGGTTCTCGACCTACGCCAGTTACTGGATCAAGCAGTCCATCAAGCGTGCCCTGGTCAACACCGCCAAGACCATCCGCATCCCCGCCTACATGGTGGAGCTGCTGGCCAAGTGGCGGCGGGCGACCAACAAACTGACCGACGAGCTGGGCCGGCCGCCGACCCACGAAGAAGTCGCCAAGCTGTTGGGCCTGCCCAAGAAGAAGCTCAACATCATCAAGAAGGCGATCCGCGTCTACAACTCCGCCCCGCAGACGGATCAAGGGGACCAGGGCTGGTCGATCGACGAGATGCTCATGGACGGCCGGTCGAAGACCCCCGACACGGAGATGGTCGAGAGCGACGACCTCAAGCACGTGATGGTGCTGATGGAGAAGATGGACAAGCGCGAGGCGACGGTGCTGCGGATGCGGTTCGGCCTGGACGACGAGGAGCCGAAGACCCTCAAGGAGATCGGCGAGTGCCTCGGGCTGACCCGCGAGCGGGTGCGGCAGATCGAGAGCGAGGCGCTCCAGAAGCTCAGCGAGAACCTCTGCGCGGACTGATGGCGAACCCCGAGCGGCAGCGAGGGGGTGGGACGCATGGCCTCCTGTGCATCCCACCCCCTCGCTGCCGCTTCCGCTCGGGGTTCGCCGGGAATCTCCATCTCCCTTCCCGCCCTCTAAGTAAGCGAGCGAGTTCGGCCCGCCTACCGGCGGGCCGGCCGTTGCGCTACAATTCCTCCTGCGACCGGTCTTCCCCATGCCCACGGCCACCATGCCCCGCGATTACTACGAGGTACTCGGCGTCAGTCGGTCCGCCTCCGCGGAGGAGATCAAGAAAGCGTACCGCAAGCTCGCCGCCAAGCACCACCCGGACCGCAACCCCGGGGACAAGGAGGCCGAGACCCGGTTCAAGGAGGTCTCCGCCGCCTTCGAGGTGCTCTCCGACCCCGACAAGAAGCGGAAGTACGACACCTTCGGCCACGCCGGGGACGGCTTCCCCGGCGGCGGGTTCCCCGGCGGGTTCGGCGGCGGGGGCGCCCAGCAGGTCGATCCCGAGATGGCCGAGGAGCTGTTCCGCAACATCTTCGGCGGCGGAGGCGGCGCCGGCGGTGGTGGATTCGACTTGGGCGACTTGCTCGGCGGCGGCCGACGCGGACGACCCCGTCCCGGGCGCGCCCGGCCGCAGTCACAACCGGCAGAGGACGTGACCGCGGACGTGACCGTGCCGTTCGACGTGGCCGCCCACGGCGGCAGCGTCAGCATCAACGTCGGCGGCCGGACCATCGAGGTGAAGGTCCCGGCCGGCATCGAGGACGGCAAGAAGCTCCGCGTCCCCGCGTCGGCGACCGGCTCCGGCGATGTCTACCTCCGCGTGCGGGTCGCCCCGCACCCGTACTTCAAGCGGGACGGCAACGACATCACGCTGGAGGTGCCGATCACCGTGGCCGAGGCGGTCCTGGGGGCGAAGGTCGAGGTGCCGACGCCCGACGGCGCCCGGCTGACGGTGAAGGTGCCGCCCGGCACCTCCAGCGGCTCGCGCATCCGGCTCCGCGGCAAGGGGCTTAACGGCGGCGACGAGTACCTGATCGTCAAGGTGGTCGCCCCCGCGGCCGCGGACGAGGAGAGCCGCGAGCTGATGGAGGAGTTCGCCCGGCGCAACCCGCACGACCCGCGGGCGAACGTGCCGTGGAAGTGAGTGCAAGCCCGGCGATCGCAATCGCCGGGCTTCGTGTGGTGTCGATTCAAATGCCTGACGACATCCCAACGACCGAGCGCTTTCGTTTTCCCGCACACCTGCGGCTGAAGTCGCCGGCCGAGTTCAAGGCCGTCTACGACCGGAAGAAGTCGGCCAGCGACGACGTGCTGATCGTTTACGCCGCCGAGAACGGTCGGCCGCACCCGCGGCTCGGGGTGTCGGTGTCGCGGAAGGTCGGCAACGCCGTCGTCCGCAACCGGTACAAGCGGCTCTTCCGCGAAGCCTTCCGCCTGACCCGCCCCGAGTTGCCGGCCGGCGTGGACCTGGTGCTGATCCCGCGGCCGCAGGCCGGCGCGCCGACGCTGAATGTACTCAAGGCGTCGCTGCTCAAGCTGGCCCACCTGGCGGCGAAGAAACTGGCGAGCGAGGGGCGTCAGCCCCCTGTCGGTGAACCACAACAGGGGGCTGACGCCCCCCGCTCGCCCGGAGAACCTGCGTCGTGATCCGCTGGCTCTGGCACGGCCCGGCGGTCGCGCTCTCGGCGGTGTTAGTCGCCGGGGTGCGCGGGTATCAGTACCTGATCCGCCCGCTGTTGCCGGCGACGTGCCGGTTCACCCCGGGGTGCAGCGAGTACTTCATCCTGGCGGTCCGCAAGTACGGCCCGGTGAAGGGGGCCGCCAAGGGCGTCTGGCGCGTCTGCCGGTGCAACCCGTTCTGCCAGGGCGGGTACGATCCACCTTAAAAGCAGAGGGGGTGAGGGGGTGACCCTGACAGAGTTGCGATCATCCCTTCATGTCACGCCCTCACCCCCTCACCCCCTCACCCCCTCACCCCCTCACCCACGGCTGACGGTTCGTGCCGTGCAAACCCCTCCGGCAGGCGGTACGTTGGTAAGCTGACCGACGCGCCCGCCCCCGGAGGGAACCCGCATGACCTGCCGCCGCACCCTCATCGCCCTATCCACACTGCTCGCCGCGACCGCCGCCGCGGCGGACGAGCCGGGGTCGATCTTCCGGTTCAAGGAATACGCCCACCCACTCCCGGAGGCCCAAGGGCCGTTCGCCGTCACCCTTTCACCGGACGGCAAGTCGATGGCGGCCGCCGCCGGGGCGAGGGCCGTCGTCTGGTCCACCCGCTCCGGTAAGACGCTCGCTCAGGTGCCGGTGCCGAATCAGAATGCGACCCCCCGACTGGCTTTCGGGGCCGACGGTAAGACGTTGTTGACCCCCGGCGGCAAGGAGAAGGCGGTCCGCGTGTGGGACCTGACCACCGGCAAACAGGTGTCGGAGGCCGGACCGCCGGCGGCGGGCCGAGGCCCGATCTTCGCGTTCGACCCGAGGGCCAAACGGATCGTCACTTACGAGCGCGGCGAGTTCGAGGGGCTTCGGGCGTATGACCTCCCGAGCGGAAAGGCTGTGGCCGACCTCGACGGGACGGCCCGGCCCCAGCGGGCCGCGTTCTCCCCGGACGGCCGACTGCTCGCGTGCGCCTCCACCCCCGGCGGACTGCTGCTGCTGGACACGACCTCCGGGAAGAAGGTCCGGGAGTTGCTTCCCGACAACCCCGCGTCGCCCCGGTGGGGCGGGTTCGTGACCTTCTCCCCGGACGGCCAGTACGTCGCCGACGGTGAGCGCGACGGCCCGGGCAACCAAGGCCCCCTCTGCAACCTGACCGTGTGGCGTGTGGCCGACGGCAAGCAATGCGCCCGGGTGTTCACCGGCGGCGGGTTCACCTCGGCCGCGTTTGCCATCGACGGCCGGACCATCGCGGCCAGCGGAGGTCCGCACGGCCTCTACCTGTACGACCTGGCAACCGACACCCTGTACCTGTGGGCGAAACTCCCCAGCCCCCACGGCGTCAGCGTCGCCGCCTCTGCGGACGGCTCCACCCTGGCGGTCGTCGCGCCCGCGTCGATCGGCGGCGGGCGGTCCGTCTACGTCATGCCGTTCCCTAAGTACGAGGACAACTCCTTCGGGCCGACCGGGCCGACCGACAAGCAGTTGGCCGAGTCCTGGGACGGACTCGTCGGCGACAACGAGTTCCGCAAGGCGCACGAGATCGCCCGGCTGCGGCCGCACGCCGATATGGTGGTCGCGCTCGCCCGGGAGAAGGTCCAGCCGGTGCCGGACCTGTACCGGCAGCGAGCCGCGGACCTGATCGACAACCTCGACAGCCCGGACATCCGCGACAAGGTGACGGAGAACCTGCGGCTGATGGCCCACGACTTCCAACCGCTGCTGGAGTCGGCTCTCACGAAGGCCAAAGGCGAGACGCGCACCCGACTGGCCGCGGTCCTCAAGGAGACGAAGGAGACGCCGCTGTCGGCGAAGCTGACCGCGGCGGTGCGGGCGGTCGAGGTGCTGGAGCGGCTCGACACCCCCGCGGCGACGAAGGCGCTGGAGGAGTTGGCGGCCGGCGCCGCCGGGGCCAAAGTCACCGCGGAAGCCGCCGCCGCGCTCAAGCGGAATGCCGACCGGCCGCGTGGTCGTAACTGACCGGCTAATCAGCCTATGCCGGTCGCGGACCTGATGCCGTAGGGGAAAATTGCACCGTCGGACAGAGGGTCCGGCCGCGCACAGCTGAGGAATCCTCCGGACCGCGCCAACAATT
>DASSAT010000076.1:0-3303 GCA_035699305.1 Fimbriiglobus sp.
GAGTTTAAGAACAATATGGTTTTCAACACTGCATTTTTTCTCTGCGCCCTCCGCGCCCTCCGCGGTGTATTCTCTGTTAAGCTATTGCCCGGACAACCGCTACGACCCGCCCCCACGCCGCTGATGACTCTGCGTTCGATCGTACTCGTTGTCGTGCTCGCGAGCGGACTCGTCCCCGCACAGGCCGCAGACCCGGTATCGGGGTTGAAGCTGCCCGACGGGTTCGTGGTGCATGAGTTCGTCGGTCCGCAGTTGGCGAACGACATCTACACCCTGCACATCGACTCCACCGGCCGGGTGGTCGTCTGCGGCCGGGGGTATGTCCGCGAACTGCTCGACATCGACGGCGACGGCCGGGCCGACCGGGCGCGGGAACTCGTGACCGGTGTGAAGGACGGCCCGATGGGCGTGCTGTGGGAGGGCGAGACGCTCTACGTTGTCGCCGACGGCGGTCTGAAACGCTACCGCGGCGTGGATGGGACGAAGCCGGTCAGCGAGGCCGAGACGATCCTGCTCGTGCGGACGGGCGGGGAGCACGACGCCCACGCCGTCCGCCGTGGCCCGGACGGCTGGCTGTACCTGATATGCGGGAACATGGCCGGGGTGACGAAGAAACTCATCACCAGTCCGCAGTCGCCGGTGAAAGACCCCGTCGCTGGCGCGCTGGTGCGCATCAGCCCCGACGGCAAGCAGGTCGAGGTCGTGGCGGACGGGTTCCGTAACGCCTACGGTTTCGACTTCAACGAGTTCGGGGATGTATTCACCTACGACTCGGACAACGAGCGGTGCGTCGGGCTGCCGTGGTACGAGCCGACGCGGTTTTACCACGTCGTCCCCGGCAGCAACCACGGCTGGATGAGTCCGCAGCACGCCCAGACGTGGCGCCGGCCACCGTACTTCTTCGACGTGACGCCGCCGGTCTGCACCCTCGGCCGCGGCTCCCCAACCGGCGTGGTCTGTTACCGGCACACCCACTACCCCGCGAAGTACCGCGGCGGATTCTTCCTCGCCGACTGGACGTTCGGCAAGGTCTGGTTCGTGCCGCTCGCGCGGGCCGGATCGACCTACGCTGGTAAACCCGAGGTGTTCCTCGAAGCAACCGGCGAGGACGGGTTCGCCCCGACGGGCCTGGCGGTCCACCCGACGACGGGGGAGCTGTTCGTCAGCATCGGCGGCCGCGGCACCCGCGGGGCGGTGTACTGCATCTCGTACCCTGCACGGCTAGGGCAAGGGAAAGCGATTCCATTCACGCCACGTGCCGGTCCCGCCGCAGCCCGTCCCGCTCCCCCCGCGTCGCTCGATTCGGCTCTCCGTACCCTCGCGTCCGACACCGGCCCGGTGAGCAAGTTGAACGCGGTCCGGGCTGTGCAGCTCGCGCTCGGAGACCTGACTTCCCGCGCGGCGATTGGCGGGGTGTTCGAGGGGTATACCCTTCGTAAGCAACCGACGAAAATGACGGCGGTCCGCGTGGCCGATGCACTGCGCAAGCACTTCTCAACTGGTCATCGGGACCTCAATCGCGAGTTGAGTCGGACGCTGGCCGCCCTCGGCGACGCGAACCCCGCGACGACTCGCCTAGTCGTTGGCCGACTGACCGACGCGTCCGACCCGCTTGACGACATCCATTACCTGATCGTCCTGGCCCGGCTCCCGACGCCGCTTGCCGGGGACGAAGTCGATCGGGTCGCCACGGCATTCCTGGAACTCGACCGGAAGCTGACCCGGGCGGGCCACACGCGAGACCGCAACTGGCCGCTGCGGATCGCGGAGGCCGCGTCGGCACTGATCCGCACGACACCGGCGTTGGCGCATGCCCTCGTCGATTCGCCGCGGTTCGGCCGGCCGGAGCACGCCTTATTCGCAACGCTCGACGGCGTGGACCGGGCCGCTGCCGCGCGGCGATTCCTCCGTGCGTCCACCGGTGCCGGGTTCGAGTGGACACCGGCGGTGGTCGAGTTGCTGGGCGCCCTGCCCGATGCCGAGGTCCGGCCGGTGTTGGCGAAGCTCTGGGACCGCGGCGACCTTACGGACGCGCTCCTCCCGCTGTTCGCCCGCAGCCCCGTTGAAGCCGACCGGGGGAAGTTCCTCACGGGCCTGGGGTCCGTGAACGCCGGCACCGTCGGCACCTCCGCCAAAGCACTCGCCCGACTCCCTTCCACACCCGACGGCGCGGAACTGGTTGCCGCGGTAATGGCAGTGCGGCGGACCGCCGACGGCAAGCCGGAGACCGCAGCCCATCGCGCAGTCGTCCGCCTGCTCCGCGCCCGAACGGGGCAACAATTCACTGGAGCGAAGGACTGGGAGGCGTGGCTGACCCGCGAGCGGCCGGACCTGGCGAAGTCGCTCGTGCCTACGGCCTACGACCCGGCCGCGTGGCGGAAGCGGCTCGCCGCTGTCGAATGGACCAGTGGCGATCCCGCCGCCGGCCGACGGGTTTACTCAAAAGCGCAGTGCGCCGCCTGCCACGACGGGTCGAAGGCGGTCGGGCCACCCCTTCAGGGGGTCACGAAGCGGTTCGGCCGCGACGACCTATTGACGGCGGTCCTCGACCCGGGCCGCGACGTGCCACCGCGCTACCGCCCGACCCGGTTCGCCACCACCGACGGCAAGACCCACGACGGCGTCGTCGTCTACGAGGCGGTGGACGGCGTCATCCTCCAGACCGGCCCCGACGCGACCGTCCGCATCGCCGGCGCCCGGATCGAGTCGCGCCGCTCGCTGACGACCTCGCTCATGCCCGCCGGGCTGCTCGACCCGCTGACCGTCCGCGAGATCGCCGACCTGATCGCCTACCTGAAGTCGCTCGACGCCAAGCCCGCCTCACGCTGATCTCCCCGGAGACACCGCATGTACCGGATCGCACTACTCGCCGTCGCGTTCGCCGTGATTCCCGCCCGTGCCGACGACCCGAAACCCGGGCTGCGGGCCGGGGCGTTCGCCATGGACGTCACCCCGGAAGCATTCCCGATCTCGGTCAACGGCGGCATGAACGACCGCCAGGCGACGAAGGCCAACGACCCGCTGCACGCCCGCTGCCTCGTCCTCGCCGACGGCCAGACGAAGCTTGCCATCGTCGTGGTCGATAGCTGCATGCTCCCGCGCGAGCTGATCGACGAGGCGAAGCGGCGGGCGGCAGCGGCGACCGGCATCCCGGCGGCGAACATGCTCGTCTCGGCAACGCACACGCACACGGCGCCGACCTCGACCGGCGTCTTCCAGAGCGACCCGGACGCGGGGTACGTCAAGTTCCTGACCGCGAAGATCGCCGAGGGGATCGAAAAAGCGCATTCCAGGCTCGTTCCC
>DASSAT010000077.1:0-8544 GCA_035699305.1 Fimbriiglobus sp.
CCAGCGCCTTGCCAGCCGACGACGGCAGCGGAAGCTTCTCCGGCACGCCGTCTGGCAGCGTGCCGAGCTTGAGCGTCAGCGTCTCGGTCTTGCCGCCGTCCTTCCGCTTGACCTCGACCTTGACGGCCGTCCCCGCCGTCAGGCTGCCGACCATTCGCGCCAGGGTCGCCCGGCCGCCGGTCACGGGAGCAAGGGCTGGGACAGACGACGGGGCGAACCTGGTGATGCGGTCGCCGGGCTTGATCCCGGCCGCGTCGGCGGGGCCTTTCGGGTAAACGAACCGCACCTCGACGCCCGGCTCCGGGTCGTCCCGCATCGGCAGGATGCCCAGGAACGGCTGCGTGTACGCGGTCACGGCCGCGGTCAGCACCAGCCCCTTGAGTTCCTGCTCCTCGCCGTCGCGGCGGACGGTCACGCTGACCGTGTCCCCCTCGTACCTCGGGCCGAGGACGTGCTGGAGTTGCGAGAAGTTGGCGGTCGGCTTGCCGTCGATGGCGACGACCGTGTCGCCGGGCTTGATGCCGGCCTTCTCGGCCGCGGACCCCGGCGACACGCTTCCGACCTCGACCGCGGCCGTGTACTGCTCGGTGGACTTCGGGGAGATGCCGACCAGCCCGCGGTGCAGGTCCTTCCCCTCCTTGAGCCGCAGCAGCACGGCGAACACGTCCTCAAGCGGGATGGCGAACCCCACCCCCGAGTCGTACCACTCCAGCCCCGCGATCTCGGTCTCGCCGCGGGGAGACGCCGGAACGAGGATTCCCAACACCCGGCCGTCCAGCGCGGCCAGCGGGCCGCCGTAGTTGACCGGCGACACCTTGGCGTCGGTCTGGATCGCCTTGCCCCAGATGCGGCCGGTGGCGCTGACGATCCCGAGGCTGATCGACGGCAGCCGGGACACCTCCGGGTCAAGCGTCCGGCCCAGCGCCAGCGCCGACTGGCCGACGCGGACCTCGCCCTTCGGGACCGCCGTCGGGACCGGCAGGTCCTTGGCGTCCACCTTCAAGAGCGTCAGCATCCGGGTGGTGTCGTTGGCGACGACCTTGGCGACCATCCGCGGCCGGCCGGGGACGGTGACGAAGATGTCGGTCGGCTTGTTGGCGAAGTTGAACGCACTGGAGATGACGTACCCGTCCTTGTCCACGACGACGCCGGTGGTCGGGCCGGCCCCCTTGCGGACGCCGGCCCCAGGGCCGATCGCGGTCGCGCCGCCGATCAACTCGCGGCCGCCGGCCGTCTCGATCCGCACGACGAACGGGGCGGCCGACGACGCTGCCTCCTTCGCCGCCTTCTCGTAAGCCTCGTTGACGCCCTGGCCGTGTGCTACCGTCGAAAGGAGTAGCGGGACGAGCGCGGTAACAGGCCAGATCGAGCGTCGTAACATGAACGAGACCTCGCGAGAGGTGATCTTGTAGTGTAGTAGGCACACTCCGTGTGCCGTTCCGGCGACGGCACACGGAGTGTGCCTACTACACTGGAGGCTCCCGAATTACTTCTTGGCCTTCGGGTGCTCGCCGAGGGTGACTTCGACCGTTTGCAGGTTGTCCCCGCGGCGGACCTCGAACCGCACCGTCGCCCCCGGCCGGGTCCGCCGGATGGCCTCGCGGAACACCTTGATGCTGGGGATCGGCTCGCCGTCGAGGAAGCTCACCAGGTCGTCGGACCGGATGCCGGCCTTGGCCGCGGGCGAGCCGGGGATCACATCCTCGACATAGGGCGGCGTCCGCTCCAGGATGTCCGGCACAAAGACGATGCCGTGGTAGCCGCCGGGGCCGGTCGCCTCCTTGGCCCGCTTCACCGGCTTGTACTGCCCGTTCATCGCCTTCTCGACGAACTCGGCGACACCGAGGGTGGCGGTCTTCTCGCCGTCCCGGACCTCCACCTTCGCCCCGACCGGGATGGCGTAGTTGATCCACGTCTCGCTGAGCACGTTGCGGACCTCGCGGCCGACGACGCCCAGCAGGCGCCCCGTGCGGTCGGTCAGCGCCCCACCGGCGGCCCCGGGATTGTTGGTGATGGCGTCGATCATGTAAACGTCGCCGGTATACGGGAAGTCGAAGATTCCACGCCGACCGTGCAGTTTGGTGTACGCCGACACCACGCCGCGCTGGACCGTCAGCGGCTCGTCGCGCATGGCGATCTCGTACATGTTGCCGAACGCCAGCACCCAGTCCCCCGGCCCGGCCGGCGGGCGCTTGGCCGCGGCCGCGAAGTCGAAGTACGGCAGGTCCAGCCCGGTCGGCTCGCCCGGCTTCTTCCCCTCGACTTTGATCCGCACCAAAGCCAGGTCCAGTTCCGGCTCGACCACCACCACCTCCGCCCGCATCCGCCGGCCGTCGGACAGGTGGACGATCAGCTCGGCCGTGTCGAGCATCGGGCTGGCGACGGTCAGGATGTCGCCGTCCTGGGAGACGAGGATGCCGGTGCCGTAGTTGGCGATCCCGCGGAACCCGCCGGACCCGAACAGCTTCACCAGCTTCTGGTTGACCTCGTCGGCGACCTCGGTGACCGGCTCGAACGCGCGGGCGGGGCCGGCCGCGAGCGCGGTCAGGAGCAGGGCGACGGTCGAAAGGCGGAGTCGCGTGGTCATCGGCTGTGTCACTTCTTCCCGAGTTGGTAGCTCTTGATGGTCAGCACGGCGTACCGCTTGTCGCCGTGGCGGACCTCGATCCGGTGCGGCAGCTGCCGGCCGTCCGCTGGCCGGTAGTCCGCGAAATACAGCTCGCAGGGGTCCTCTTCCTTCGCCACCCACGACTCGACGCTGAGCAGCCGGTGGTCCTTGCGGTCGAAGGACCACTTGGCTTCGAACGCCCCGTGCCGGGTGCGGAGGACCTCGCAGTCCACCCGCAGGTCCCGGAGCGCCTCGGGGGTCGAGCCGTCCGCCCGCGGCGGGTAGAGCGGATCGTGGCCGCCGTGGGTGAAGCCGCCCTCGAACCCCTTCGAGCCTTCGATGAGCAGCCGGCGGTACTGGTACAGCGCGACCAGCAGGCCGCCGCTGCCCTGCGGCAGCTGCAGCTCGCCGAGTGGCTGCTCGGACTTGAGTGGCCGCACCGTGTCCTCGATGCCGCTGCGGGCGATCCTGACCTCGGTCAACCCGTCGGCCCCGTCGGCCCAGGTGAGCTTCACCTCGCCCTTGCGGTCGGCCAGCTCGATCGTGCCGACGGCCGACCAGTCGCCGGTCAGCCCGGCGAAGTCGCCGGACTGTTTGAAACCGGCCAGGAGCTTGTCCTGCCGGAGTTGGTTGAAGTGGAAGTTGGCGAACCCCTTCTTGCTCTCGTCGAGCAGTTTGGCGGCGGGGGACTCCTTCGCCTTCCGTTTGGGGTCCTTCGGCCGTGGGGTTCCCGGCCGCGGCGGCGGCGGCGGGCGGTTCGGCTGCTCAATCGCCACGTCCGAGTTGCCCATTAGCCGGACCAGGATTTCCTTGCGTTCACTGCCGCGGCGGTAGGTCATCGGCACCCGCCAGCCCTTGGGGAAGATGCCGAGGATGTTCTTGTACTGGTTGGTGCTAGTCAGCGGCCGGCCGGCGAACCGGATGATCTGGTCGCCCGGCTGAAGGCCGCGGCGGAAGGCGTCGGACTCTTCCAGGATTTGCCGGATGGCCAACTGCGACAGGGCGCCGTCCTCGTTGTCGGTCTCGACCAGCGCCCCGAGCGTCGCGTGATCGACGTCGATCCCGGCGTACAGGTGGCCGAGAAAGTTCTTGATCTGGTTGATCGAGATGGCGAACCCGACCCCGGAGTTGATCCGCATCCGCTTCTCGAACTGGCCGCGGCCGTTGATGCCGATCAGCTCGCCGTTCATGTTGAAGAGTGGCCCACCGGAGTTGCCGGGGTTGATCGACGTGTCGAACTGGAGGCAGTCGGTGTACTCCAGCGTCCCCTTCCCCTCCGGAGGCTGGTAGCGGTGGACGCCGCTGACGAGGCCGTAGGTGACGGACGGTGTGAAGTCGAGGCTCAGCCCGAACGGGTTGCCCATCGCCAGCGACCAATCGCCGACGTTCATCTTGTCGCTGTCGCCCAGCGGTACGAACGGGAACGACTTGCCCTCTTCTTTCGGCAACAGCTTGATGAGGGCCACGTCGCCGACCTTGTCCACCCCAACGACGACGGCGTCGTAGAGTTGGCCGTCGGGCAGGCCGCAACTCAGGATGCTGCCGGTCGCGGCGACGACGTGGAAGTTGGTCAGGGCGTACCCCTCGGGGTCGATGAGCACCCCGGACCCGGCCGCCTCGCCGCCGTACATGCACGCGGCGACGACAGCCGGCCGGACCTTGTCAATGACCGCGATCCGCCGGGCCTCCTCGGCCGCCACCGCCTTGTCCGGCTGGGCGGCGACGTATTCACCGCGGAGGGCGCAGAGGGCGCAGAGAGAAAGCAGTAATCTGTACAACATCAACACTTCTCCTAACTCTGTCTTTCTCTCCGCGCCCTCGGCGCCCTCTGCGGTGAATACGGCTGGCTACTTCTGCACCCGGGCGTCACCCAGGTTGATCTGGTTACCGAAGTACAGCGCGCTCTGCGCGTCCCGCTCGACGACGATCTTCAGCTCCTTCACGTCCTTGACGTTCAGGGTGATCGCCTTGGGCGGCCCCTTCTTGCTCACCGGCTCGTCGAATATCGCCCGGCCGTCCGCCTCGATCCGCAGTCGAAGGACGCCGTTGTCAGGCCGCACCCCGTCGAGGATGCCGGCCACTGCCTTGAACTCGCGGTAGTCGCCGGACAGGTTGTACGTCAGCGCCGTGTCCGGCGGGACCGAGATGCCCTTGGCGTACTTCTTGCCGGCCAGCACGATCTCGGCGGCGCCGATCGCTCGGTCCTTCTGGTAGGTGAAGGCGAACGGGAACTGCTCGCCGAGTGGGCCGTCCGTCTCCGGCGGCGGGTACTCGGCGGCCGCCTCCAGGTCCGACAAGTACGTCACGTTCCCCTGGCTGAAGTCGAGCTTCGACACCCCCGCCTGCGACGGGTACTCGACCGTCGCGCCGCTGACCGTCGTCACCTTCAGCCCGGACTCCGCGACCGAGACCACCTGGGCGTACCAGACGTTGCCGAACACGTCGTACACCTTGCAAACCGTCGGCGGGATCACGTCCCGCGGCGGCTGGTTGAACACCAGCCCGCCGGTCGCCCGGGTGAGCGGCAGGTTCGAGGTCCGGCCGTCCTCCCGCAGGAACGCCACCTTGTCGCCCTCGGCGCTCCCACCGGTCACGGTGCCGGGCAGCGGGCTGAGGCCCGTGGACTGGCGGACGACGAACAGGTCGCGCTTGCCGCGGCTGGCGAGCAACTTCTTCCACTCGGCGCGGGCCTTCGGGTCGTGTGCGTCGCGCATCAACCAGAAGACGTTGCCCAGCGGCAGGTCTACCTTCGGCGGGGCTACCCCGTCCGGGCCGGGCAGCCAGCCCGGCTCGACCGCCTTGCCCTTCACCTTGACCGCGGCGAGCCGCAGCACCGAGCCGTCGGTCAGTTCGACCTCGTCGTACTTCGCGTCCTTGGCGGGGGCGACGACCGGGTTCTTCAAATCGACGAGCGCCACCTGCTTGACCGGCACCTTGGCGACGGTCCCGGCCCCGTCCTCCTGGAAGCCGACCGCCTGCGGGTCCACCGACACGAGCGTGCCGGCGGACTTCTTCCCGGCCAGGGTGACGAGGTCGGCCGACCGGGCCGTGAGGGCGAGGCCAAGCCCGAGGGCGAGGACGGAGGCGAGGCGGGTGGTGGTCATGTGGCTGGCGAAGAAGCCCGGGGACCGCGGTCCCCGGGCTTGAGGGTGGAACCGAGAATCCTCAATTACCCAGCGCTCCCGAGGTCACGGGTTCTTGTACCCGTGCATCCGGTTGAGCGACCGGAAGTAGTCCTCGATCATCGGCCGGAACTTCGGCGGCAGGTCGCGGACCACGTCCTGGACGATCTTCTTGCGCGCCGACTCGGGCAGCGTGCCCCAGTTCTCCTCGTAGCTGCGAAGCTTCTTCTCGTCGATCTTCCCCTCGCCGGCGCCGCCAGCGATGTGACTGTCGGCCATCGGCCCGCTGGGGTTGACGCTGCCCCCGTTGCCCGGCACACCGCCGGAGGGGCAGGCACCGCCGTTTCAGGTGCCGCCGGATTTCTTCCGCTGCGCCTCCAACTCCTTGATCTTCTCGTCGAGCCGGAAGACGATCTTCTTCTGAATGTCCTGGGTCTTCGGGCCGCCGCGGGCCAGCTCCAGCCGCCGGCCGCTGTTGTCCATCAGCCGGGTAATGTTCGACAGGTCCTTCTCGTCCTTGGACCAGTTCTGCAGGTCGAAGAACATCAGCGTGGCGACGATCCGGTAGCGGTCCGGGGCGTCTGGCACGTCGTCCAGCAGCCGGGCCAGGGTTCCGACCGCGGCCTCGCGCTGGATCAGGGCGTGTTCGGCGACGGCCTTGTGGAAGTAGAACCCGGCCGGGTCCACCAGCTGCTCGGGCTGGACCCCCTTGAGGACGTCGAGCGCCTCCTCGTAGACCTTGCGGCCGGTCAGCGCCTTGGCGTAGGCGGCGGCGAGGTTGGCCTTCACGAACGGGTCCTTGGCGTCCCGGATCGCGGCCGGCACCGCGGTCGGGGCCGTGGCGCCGGGGATGCGAGCCTCAGCCAAGGCATCCGCGGCCTCCGGCAGGCCGAGGAGGATGCTGTCCACGGTCCGGTCGAGGGCCGACCGGCCCTCCCGCGACCAGACGGCGTCGAACTTCGCCTGGTCGAACTTGTCGGCGGCCTTTAGCCACGCCTCGACCTTGGACTTGGCGTCGGCTACAGGGACCGCCTTGAGCGTGCCGAAGCCGTAGACCGGCCTGGCCGGGTCGGCGGCGGTGGCCGACCCGAGTGCGGTGCCCACGGCCAGTGCCGCGGCGGCGAGCCACTTACGAACGGTCACGGGCGTCCTCCTCGGAGTGTGCCGGGTTCACGGCCCCACTACAGAATAGACGATCAACCGGGCGGCGCACAACCGATTCTCGGCTGCTTCTCATCCCCTGGGACCGCGGCCGTCCCGGCCGCTCTTGCTGAGCGGTTCAGGGGCCATCCGCGTCATGCCAGCGCCCCGGTCTGTGGAACAAGAGCGGCCGGGACGGCCGCGGTCCCAGGGTTACTGGTTGTCGCCCTTGGCCAGCTTGTCGAGCATCGCTTCAATCTTAACCTGCCGTTCCGCCAACTGCTTCAATTCCGCCTGGATGATCGGATCGCCGGCCTGCTCGCCAGTGTACTTCGCCCCGTAATTCCGGGTCCGTGTGTTGATCTGGACCTGGAGCGACTTGATGAGCTTCAGCTCGGCGAGCAGGTCGATCAGCCGGCGGTTGCCGGGCTTCTGCGGGCCGGGCGGCGGTCCTTGCTGCTGTTGCTGCTGAATCTCCTGCTGCGCCCGCTTGAGGGCCGCGATCATGTCGCCGAGCAGGGCGATGATGTTCTCCTCGATCATCTGGGTGTCGCGGCCGACCCGGGCGTCGCCCAGCCGCCGCTGCACGGCGATCATGTCCTGGCGGACCTCCTCCAGTACCAGGGCGAAGGAGACCGCCGACCCCTCGTTGACCAGCAGCTTGAGTGCCTTGTCGGCCTCGGCGACGATCTCCTGCTCCTTGTCCGCCTGCTGCTGGGATCGCTGCACCTCGGCGGTGGTCTTCCGATTGCTGTTCTTGACCACGACCGCGTCGATCGCCTTGGTGGCCTCGTAGACCTCGATCTGCATCTGCCGCATCCGGTTGCAGCGGGCCTCCAGGTTGGCCAGCAGCTTGAGCATCTCCTCCTCGCGGAGCTGCTTGAGCCGCTTCTCCAGCTCGTCGATCGCCTTGGCGATCTTCTCGATGGCGCTGTCTTCCTTCTTGCCGGCCTTCTTGCGCTCGTTCTTCTTCAGGTCGTCGGTGGCGCCCTGCTGATGCGGGTAGGCTTCCTCAATGGACTTGCGGCCGGGCGTCTGGTTCGCCTGCTGGCCCTGCTGGCCTTGCTGGCCGCCCTGCTGGCCCCCCTGTTGCCCGCCCTGCTGGCCGCCGCCCTTGGAGCTGGCCTGCTGCCCGCCCTGCTGACCGGGCTTGCCCTTGCCCTTGCCATCGCCGCCCTGGCCCTTCGAGCCTTTGTCCTCGCCCTTGCCCTGGCCCTGGCCCTTGCCCTCGCCCTGCTGGCCGGACGGCTTGCCTCCCTGGCTGCCCTGTTGGCCCTCGCCGGGCTTGCCCTGCCCTTCACCGGGCATCGGCTCGGAGGTGCCCGGCCCCTCCTTCGGCTGACCCGAATCGCGGGGGCTGCCGGCCGCGCCGTCCTTCGGCTCGCCGGCGTCGGGCTTGCCGCCCGCGCCGTCCTTCGGCTCGCCCTCCTTGCCGGCCCCCTTCCCCTCGCCGTCGGCGTTAGCGCCCGCCTTCATCGGGTCGCCATCGCCCTTGGCGTCGGCCTTCGCCTCCTGGGTGTCGGCCTTCGGGTCGCCGGCCGACTCGCCGGGCTTCGCCTCGCCCTTCGGGTCGGACTTGGCGATCCCCTCCTTGCCGCCCCGGCCGTCGCCTTGTTTGCCGTCCTTCTTGTCGCCGCCCATCCGCTCGCCGAGGTCCTTGGTCTTGCCGGCGAG
>DASSAT010000078.1:0-5290 GCA_035699305.1 Fimbriiglobus sp.
CGAGGCCCACCGTGGAGCGCTTGCGAGCACCGGTGGGCCTCGAAGACTCGACCCACCCTACCAGACGGGAGTTGGTCATGATCCGCACCGCGTTCGCCCTCGCCGCCCTCGCCATCGTCGCGCCGGCCCGTGGGGCCGATCTGGAAACGGTGATGCTCGACCGGGCGAAGAGCCTGGTCACGCACTGCCAGCAGAGCGGGTACAAGACGATCGGCGTGCTCAAGTTCCTGGGGGCCAAGGAGGGCGGCGACCTCTCCGACAACCTCGGGACGATCAACACCCTGCTCGCCCGCCGACTGGAGGTGGCCCTGGTGCTGGGCAACGATCCGCGGAAGCCGGTCGAGCTGATCGAGGACGCCTCGGCGGTAGCCGCAAGGACACCGGGGGCCAACCACCGTACCCCCGAGGGGCGGAAGGTCCTGTTTGGGGCGAAGTACAAACGTGCCTGGGGTGACCCGAACGCGCGGGTCTCGCCGGATGCGTTCCTGACCGGTCTGGTCGGCGTGAGCAAGGACTTGAAGACGCTGACCATCAGCTTCCTCGTTTTCGACCGAAGAGGGGGCACGCTGAGGCCGGTGCCGGGCGTCCCAGACGCGACCGTCGCCAACCGAGCCAGCACGCTGGTCGAACTGGGTGAGAGCTTCACCCTCCGCGGGGCGTTCGACGGCGGCAAGATCGAGTCCGGCAAGGCGAAGCCCGGCAAGGCGAAGGCCGACGCACCGCCGGCTGACCTGCCGAAGGACAAGGACGCCTTCAAGGCGGCGGCGGACGTGAAGGACCAAAAGGCAGACACGCACCCGGCCAACGACCCGGCCGCCCCGGTCAAGCTGACCGTCCGGTACGGAGGCAAGCCGGTGCCGATCGAGGCCCGGGACGGCAAGGCGTTCATCCCCGAACCGGCGGAGGGGCAGGCGGTCGAGTTCACGATCGCCAAGGACGGCACCCCCCGCCGGTTCGGGGTCGTGCTCAAGGTGAACGGCGAGAACACCCTCGACAAGCAACGGCTGCCGGACATCCGGTGCCGGATGTGGGTGCTGACCAACGCCGGTGAGGCCGTCACCGTCCGCGGCTACCAGCTCGGGACCGACCGGCTGGAGACGTTCCGGGTGCTGTCGGCCCCGGAGTCGAAGGCGCGAGAGGTGAACTACGGGCCGGACGTCGGGACCGTGACCGTGACCGTGTTCGCCGAGGGGAAGGAGCTGACGCCCGACCTGGCGGACAACGCTGCGGAGAAGACCGCCGTCGCCGTGGCCCGGCTGCCGAAGGAGCCGTCGAAGAGCTTCGACGCCCTCAAGGCGAAGCTGCTGGAGGACGCCAACCGCGGGCTGATCGGCGAGGGGGCACAGGTGGAAGGGAAGGTGCAGGTGGTGAAGTTCACCCCGGCCCCGACCCCGGTGATGACGCTGACAGTGGTCTACTACAAGGCGAAGTAATCGGAGGTTGCTCAGTCGAACTGCTCGGAATTGGGATGGATTGGTCTTCACCCCGAAGGGGTGGGAGTTCCCAGCCCAGGGCAACGCCCTGGGTCCGTGAGGCCAATCCTCCCAGCCCGAAGGGCTGGGACACGCCGCCTTGTCCCAGCCCTTCGGGCTGGGAGCGGGGGGCGATCGTCTTCCCAGGGCGTTGCCCTGGGCTGAGGACTCCCAGCCCTTCGGGCTGAAGAGAGTCCGCCACACGCCAGGCGTTTCGACCGAATATACGGAGGTGTGCCATGCGTCAGTGTGTGATCGCGGCGGTCGTCGGCCTGCTCGTCCTCCCGACGGCGGTCGCCCAGCAGGATCCGGCCGCGCTGGTCAGGCAGGCGCGGGAGCTGCGCAAGCAGAAGCAAATCGAGGCGGCTGCCAAGCTCTACGCGCAGGCCGCCGACCGGGCCGCAGCCGCCGCCGGGGAGAACAGTCAGACTGTCGCCGACGTTCTCGACGAGCACTTCGAGATGTTGTTCAAGGCCGGCCGGTACGCCGAGTGCGTGCCGGTGTCAGAGCGGCTGGCGCGGGTGCAGATCGCCCGGTCCGGCAAGGACTCGATCCCGGCGGCCGGGGCAATCAATCAGGTGGCTCTGGCGTACAAGCTGTCCGGCCGGGTGAGGGAGGCCGGGCCGTTGTACGAGCACAGCCTCGCCGTCTTCCGCAAGCTCCGGCCCGACTCGCCGGACACCGCCCAGCTCATGCACAACCTGGCGGCCGTGTATGCCGCCACCGGCCGCGGGGAGGAAGCCGAGCGGCTGTACCTTTCCGGGCTGAAGCTGGTCGCCGAGAAGGCCGGGACCGGCCACCCGATGTACAGTCAGGGGCAGCACAACCTCGCCACCTTCTACTCGCAGGAGGGCCGCAACGCGGAGGCGGCTCACCTGTTCCGCCAGGCACTCGCCGCCAAGAAGAAGACGGCCGGGCCGAACGACCCGACGGTGGCCGTGAGCCTGAACAACCTGGCCGGCGTCCTGCTCGACGGCGGCGACGCGAGGGGAGCCGAGAAGTTGCTCAAGGAGGCCATCGGCATCTTCGAGGCCGGCGGGTACGGCGACCACCCGCACGCCGTCGTGTCCCGGAACATGCTGGCCGAGGCGTACCGCAGCCAAGGCCGGCCGGCCGACGCGGCGAAGTTGGCCGGCGAGACGCTGGCCCGGCTGGAGAAGGCCGTCGGCAAGGATGACCCGGCGGTGGCCGGCTGCCTCGTCCGCCTCGGCCACGCGCTCAAGGACCAGGCCAAGTACACGGACGCCGAGGCCACGTACAAGCGGGCGATCGCCATCCGCGAGACGAAGCTGGAGGCCGGCCACCCAGACACCATCGTCGCGTGGTCGCTGCTGGCCGACGTGTTCCGGGCGAGCGGCCGGCTCGACGACGCCGAGCGGCTGTACCGCAAGGCGAAGGTGGCGACCGACGCGCGGTACGGCAAGGTTCACCCGCGGGCAGCCGACGCCCGCCGCGAACTGGCCGTCTGCCTGACCGAACTGGGTGAGTACGAGTCGGTCGAACGGCTCCTGACCGAGGCCCGCAAGACGCTGGAAGGGAACAAACGGGCCGACCCGTTCGCCCTCCGCCGGCTCGACCACGCGACCGCTGAGCTGTACCGGGAGACCGGCCGGCTCGCGGAGGCCGGGCCGCTGTACGCCACCGCCCTGAAGGCTGCCACCGACCGGTTCGGGGCCGACCACCCGCTCACCACGAGCTGGGCCTATGACGCCGCACTGCTCCAGGTGGCCGGGCGGAAGTACGCCGACGCCGACCGGCTGCTGACCGCCTCCCTCGCCGGCCGTGAAAAGACCCTTGGCCCGAACCACCCGGCGACGCTCGCCGCGCTGGAGCTGCTGGCCGACGTGAAGCAGCAGCTCGGTCGGGCGACTGAGGCCGAGGCGCTGGCCCGCAAGGCGCTCGACCGGGGCGCCGCGACCGACCCGATGCTGGTAGTCCGGCTGTCGTCCAACTTGGCGCTGCGGAGCGCCCTGACCGGGGACGCAAAGGCGGCGACGGCCCACACCCGGCGCGCGGTCGATGCGGTCAAGAAGGTCGAGGCGCTCTACCCGTTCGACGACCCGCTCTGCTGGCTGGCGCGGCACAACGCCGGGTTCGTGTACGCGGCGGCCGGGGATGTTCCGGGGGCGGTCGCCGAGTTCGACGCCGCCCGGCGTGCAGTCCGGCGTTTCCTAGCCGAGGCGTTGCCAGGGCTGAGCGAGCGGGAGCAGCTGTTCGTCCTGGAAAAGTTCGACCGATCCAACTTGCACGTCGCGCTAAACCTCGGCCCGGACCACGCGACCGATTCGGTCGTCGCCACGCGCACGGCCGAGTGGTTGCTCAACGGCAAGGCGGTGGCGCACGAGGCGCTGGCGGCCGCCGTCCGCGGCACGGGCGCCGCCGACCGGTCGCCGGTCCGGGCGACGCTCAACCTCCGCCGGCAGGCCGCCGGGATCGCCATCACTCCCGCGGCGACGGGCCGCAAGCGGCCGGCCGACCCGTGGGTGTCGTTCGCGGCACTTCAAGCCGCCCTTCCCAGCGGGTCCGTGTTCATCGATGTGGTCCGCCTTGACAGCTACCGGATCGGCCTCGGCCGATTCGCCGAACGACAGCCGGCCCGGTATGTCGCGTGGGTGACGGGGAAGACCGGCGCGCCGAAGGTGATCGCCCTCGGCCCGGCGGACAAGATCGACGCGGCCGTGTCGGCGGCCCGGAAGGCGATCGCCGACGCTCCCGCCACGATCCGCTCCGACGGCGAGCCGGCCGCCGAGAAGAAACTTCGCGTCGCCGCGGCCGACCTGTCAAAGCTGGTGCTGGAGCCGCTGAAGAAGGCCGCCGGGTCGGCAACGGCTTGGTACGTCGCCCCGGACGGCGAGTTGTGGCTGTACCCGTGGGCCGCCCTGCCGACGGCAGGCGGAACGTATCTCGCCGAAGCGGTGGACGTACGCTACGTGACCAGCGGCCGCGACCTGCTCCCCCACGCGACCGTGGACACGGCCCGAGACTGTGTGGTCGTGGCCGATCCGGACTTCGACGCCGGGGCCGGCCGGCCGCGGGTCCCGTCCGTTGCCCCGACGGGCGGGCGGGGGGTGGCGGCCCTGCTCGGTCGCGTTGGCCGGCTGCCGGGGACAGCTGTGGAGGCGCGAGCTGTCGCTCCGAAGCTGGCCGCACTGGCCGGCCGCGAGCCGACGGTGCTGACCGGCGAGCGGGCGACCGAACGGGGAGTAAGACTCGCCGTCCGGCCGCGGGTGCTGATGCTCGCCACCCACGGGTTCTATCTGCCGCCGGAGCCGGAGCACCGGGCCGCCGGCAAGAACTGGTACGAGGCGCTGACGCTTCCGCTGGCGGTCGGGGACGAGGCGGTCAATCCGCTCCGCCGGTCCGGGCTGTTGCTGGCCGGGTGCAACCGGGAGCCGAAGTCTGGCGACGACGGGGTGCTGACCGGCCTGGACGTACTCGGGCTGGACCTCCACGGGTGTGAGCTGGTCGTGCTCAGCGCCTGCGAGACGGGACTCGGCGAAGTCCGTGACGGCGAAGGAGTGGGCGGGTTGCGGCAGGCGTTCCTGGCCGCCGGCGCGAAGCGGGTGATGAGCACTCTCTGGCAGGTGCCCGACCTGGAGTCGGCCCGACTGATGTCCCGCTGCTTCGAGTTGCAGGCCAGCGGTCAGCCGGCTGGGATGGCGCTGCGGCAAGCTCAACTGGAGACTGTCCGCCGACGACGGGATGCGAACGCCGCGGCCCACCCGTTCTTCTGGTCGGCGTACACTCTGACTGGGCGACAGGACACTCCCCGCTAGTTCGCAAGTCAGGTTACCAATGCCGGGGGTGTCGTCCGCTCG
>DASSAT010000079.1:0-18902 GCA_035699305.1 Fimbriiglobus sp.
CGGCCGTCAACAACCCCTGCGGCCGACCACTGCGGCCGGCAGCGATCACCGACCGGCCCCATTTCGGAGGTCTTCATGAGCATCAAACCCGTCCTGACGAAAGGATGTCTGCTCTTCTCACTGACCCTGACCACTGCCGCGCTGGGGTTGACACGCCCCGGAGTGACCGCCCCCCCCGGACCGGTCCGCGTCGCGGTCCGACTGGACAACCCGATCGAGGCCGCGATCGACAAGATCCTTGTCGCCGCTGTCTGCCTACTGGCGGATAACGAGTCCGTCGTCGTCGTCGGGGGGAAGTTTCCGGACCCCGTAGCCGAGTCGATCATGTCGGCCCAACCGGCCGGCGCGATTGTCAACCTCCGGACCAAAGCGGTCCGCCCGTTCACCAACAGGCATCGGGTGCGGGTCAATAGCCTCGCCTGCTCGGCTGATCGGATCGTCACGGTTTGTACACGCAGAGATCCGTTCGTGCGCCTGTGGGACATCAAAGCCGGCAAGCCGCTCGAACCGATCACCTTGCCTCAACCTGCCGAGAAGGACGATTCGGACTTCGAGGTCGCAACCTTCCACCGCAGCCGCAAGGTGGCTGTTACCCTGCGTGATCGGATCAGCATCTTCGACCCGACCGGCCGCGAGGAGCGGATAGACCTGACGACCGACTACTTGACCGGCAGCATTCCCGCCGCCCCGGTCATAAGCCCAGATGACAAGTACTTGGCTTGCTCTAACACCCATGACCAGGTCATCGTTTGGGATGTCGCGGCGAAGAAAGTTCTGTACGCCGCCGCTCTCCTACCGGAGGGCGAGGATCCCACGAAATGGCATCTCGGGGGGTTACACTTCATCAGGACTGGAACACAGCTGATCGCGGCTCGGTGGGGGAAAGAGCCGGAAGTCCCCAGGGGCACCGCGGAGGAGAAGGTGCCGGCCGAGAGGCGCGGGCTGTTCCTGATCGACGTGGCGAAGCAGGAAACGATCCCACTCGGCATGGGCGGGCAGGTCGATACGATGCACTTCGCCATTCATCCGTCCGAAGACTGGATCGTCACCGCCGGCTCGGCCTACCCGGCCAAGCCGGTGCCGGGCCAGCCGGATGCCACCGTCGGCGAGTTGCGAGTGTACCACTACCCGACTCGTAAGCTCGTTCACAAAGTCCAGTTCGACTTCGAGGGATTCCAACCGATGTGGGTTAAGTTCACCCCGGACGGCAAAAAGCTGGTGGCCGTCAGTGCGAATGGCAAGGTGATGGCCTGGGACTTCACCCCGGTCAAGCCCTGACACGGCCGGGGAGGGAGTTGGGCCGTGCGGCGAGGCCGCCGACCGGTTCGCCCCTCGTTCCGTACCCGGGAAGTTCCCACGCCAAACGGGGAAGGGCTACCCGCGATGGACGTCTTTGCCGTCCTCATCTTGGCCGTCGCGGTCGGGCTGGCCGCTCTGACCTTCCGGCTGGCGGTCGGAGGGTTCAACTGGCACTGGGCGATCGGCCTCCTTCTGGCCGTCATCCCGGTAGCGGTGACGTTCTTCTTCGGGATCATCGGGCTGCTGGGGGCAGCCCTCTTCGTCGGCGCCCTGTACAAGGCGTCGGCGGGGTGATCCGATGCGCGCTTACGGCAGCAGGTCGGTGACTTCGACGCTCGACGTGGCGGCGGCGAGCGGGGCGAGCGACTGAGCCGGCAGCAGCACGTTCACCGACGCGTACCCGTGGCCGTACTTCTGCTTCGCGTCGGGCGTCGGGTCGCGGTGGACCACCACCCGCCGGTTGACCACGTCGATCACCCAGTAGTCGGCGATGCCGGCCGCGGCATAGAGACTGGACTTCTCGCCGGTGTCGAAGGTGACGGTGGAGTCACTCGTTTCCAGGACGAAGACAGCGGTGGACGGGTTGGTACTGATCGACCGCGGTTCGCCGAGGATAACCGCCAAGTCCGGGATCGGGTCGGTGTTGATGCCGAGTACCAGCGGCATCTGAATCCGGACCCAGTACTCGGGCAGGGCGAATAACTTCTTGAACAGGTAGTCGGCGAGTCCCAGTGCGGTACAGTGTAACGGCCCCGCCGTCGGTATCTCGATCAACCCTCCGTCGATGAGAAGAACCTTCTTCCCCTCCCACACCCGGCCCATGTACCTCACTTGGTGGAAGTCCTCTACCGTCCACCGGTAGGCGGTCGGCTGGATCGGGCTTGGGGCCGGCAGAGTCGCGGCTGTCATCGGCTGTCCTCACGCGAACCGGTGCCATCATAACCGAACGTCGCGGAAAAAAAAACCGCGGGCCTCGCGGCCCGCGGCTTCGGTCGTCACACGCGCTCGCCGGCTACTCCAGCAGCAGGGTCGGCTCCCAGCCGACGCGCTCGGCATTGGCTCGCAACTTCTCCAGGGCGCGGTTCTGAATCTGCCGCACCCGCTCCTTGCTGATCCGCAAGAGATGCCCGATCTGCCGCAGGCTGTGGGTGCCGCTGCCGGTCAGCCCGAACCGCAGGTCGAGCACCTTCTTCTCCCGCGGCCGCAGGTTGTCCATCAGGAACTTCAGCGCCTCCTGCCGCTCGGTGTTGTCCCGCTGCGTCAGCGTCTGGACGTCCGGCATCGCCTCGGTCAGCTTGAAGTCGCTGTCGTCGTCGAGGACGGCGTTGAGGCTGACCGGCGTGCGGGTGGCGGTCTGGAGGTGGTTGAGATGTTCCAGGCTGCTGCCGGTCCGCTGGGCGAGTTCCTGCGGGCTGGGCAGGTGCTTGCCACCGTGAGCCAGCGCCTCGCTCTCCTGCTGGAGGAGACCCAGTTCCTGCAAGTGGTGCGGGCTGAGGCTGACCAGATGGCTCTGCCGGGCGACGGCGATCTGTAACGTCTGGCGGATCCACCACGTCGCGTAGGTGGCCAGCCGGGTGCCGTGGCTGACGTCGAACCGGTCGATCGCCTGCATCAGCCCGCAGACCGCCTCTTGCAGCAGGTCGGAGTAGCTGAGGCTGTGGTGGCGGAACCGTTTGGCGACGTGGGCGGCCAGGCGGATGTTGGCGCTGGCCAGGCGGTGCTTGAAGTGGACGTAGCGGTCGTGGAGTCGGCGGACGGCCATCACCGTCCGGGCCTCGGCGAGGCAGTTGTCGCGGATGAACTGGGCCATCGGCCAGGGTTCGAGGGGCGGCTTGTTGGCCCGCAGGTCGGGGAAGTGCCGGATCAGGACCCGGACCAGTTCGCTCTTGCAGTCCCAAAAGCTGGTCAGCAGTTCGCGCTCTTCTTCCGGCGTCAGAAGGTCCGATGAGAAGGTCGTCGGTAAGCCGTCCGCGACGACCTTGGCCGACGGAACCTGCCGCTTCCGCCTGGCGGTCTTCATGCTAACCTCTCCCAGTCTGGCGAGTTTGAGTTATGGCGTGTGACACCGACCCCGGGGACGTACCCGCGGGGCGACCGGACCGGCCCGGTCGTCAACAGCATCTACCGTCACCGTCTCGGCAGCGTTACGCGCGGCCGATCGCGGGCCGCAGCAGCGCTTGGGGCGAGCGGGGGCAGGGCGGTGCCGGGTGTGGCGAGGGCGAGCGGCGCGGCAAAAAAATCGACCCGACCATCGTCTCAACCGCCCCAGGTCCGTCGGCCTCCCCACACGCGTGCACGGAAGGCCGGGTTGTCGGGCAGCTATCCAGGTCGGGCCGAGGTGGGCCGGCGGCCAGCTTCGCGGTTAAGCCCTGTTTACTCCCCTTGTCTTACAAGCCCCTAGATTGTAAGCAGCCTTCCCGGACCGTTCAAGCGCCCGAACTAGGTTTCGTCGGATTTTCCCCCACCCCGTCCGACGCCCCTCCGCAGACTCCGACAGCCGCGTTCTCGGCGAAATCCGCCCGGTTCACCCAACCCCCCGATTTTCCGGCCGGTACTCAAACAATGATCCCAATAACGACCCCGGCACCCGAAAAAGACCGCCCAACCCGTAAGGTATAAGGTAGACTTGCCAAGCCACGGACGCGGTGTGCCCGCTCCCGGGATCGTCGCCCGCCGGGATCGTCAGGCCCGACACGGAGGACGGTCAACTTGGACTCGCAACTTCGCGACGACCCTACTGGCCGGGCGGGGGCCGTGTCGTCGCAGACCCCGATCATCCGAACCAAATCTTCCGTCCTGATCGTGGACGACGAGTCGGCGATCCTCGCCCTCCTTGCCGGCCAGCTCGGGCACGACTTCGACGTGCGGGTGGCCGGCACCACCGAACAGGCCCGCCGCGCCCTGGCCGACCGCCCCGCCGACATCGTCCTGGCCGACCTGCACCTGCCCGACGGGACCGGCCTGCAACTACTCGATTGGGTCTACCGCCAGTTCCCCCGGACCGCCCGGGTCCTCTTGACCGGCACCGGCCGGATCGAGGACGCCGCCGACGCCGTCAACTGCGCCCGGGTCCACCGGCTCGTCCTCAAGCCGTGGCGGGCGGAGGACCTGATCTCCACCCTCCGCTCGGTCGCCCGCGGGCTGGAGCTGGAGCGCGAGCACGAGCAGCTGCTCGACGAGTACCGCCGGCTCAACCTGGAGCTGGAGAAGCGCGTCCAGGACCGGACCCGCGAGCTGCAGATGAAGAACCAAATCCTGGAGAAGATGGCCCTGACCGACCCGCTGACCGGGCTGCCCAACCGCCGGGCCATCGAGCTGATCGCCCGCAAGGAGCTGCTGCGGCGGACCCGGGTGCCGTCCGGGATCGCGTTCGGGCTGGTGGACGCCGACCGGTTCAAGCAGATCAACTCCCGGTTCCTGCTCTGCGGCGGGGACCACGTGCTGGTGTGGCTGGGCCAAGTGCTCTCGGGGACGATGCGCGCGACCGACGCGCTGGGCCGGGTCGGCGGCGAGGAGTTCATGGTGGTCGCCCCCGGGACCGACACGGTCGGGGCGGAGGTGCTTGCCGAGCGGCTGCGGGCGGCGGTGGCCGACGGCGGGACCGCCTACCAGGGCACGCCGATCCGCATGACCGTCAGCGTCGGGTTCGCGGTGGCCGCCGCCGACGTGACCGCCGGGTACGAGCAACTCCGGGAGGTGGCCGCCGCCGCCCTGGCCGAGGCGAAGGCGACCGGCCGCGACCGCTGCGTCGTCCGCTCGCTGGTCACGACCCCGCCGCCGCGGCTCACCCCGGCCTAGTGTAGTCCGCTCGCTCCGCGAGCGGTCTTCGCCGATCCGCTCGCGGAGCGAGCGGACTACATAGGGCTTGGCGACCGGCCCCGCGCCGCATACCCTTCCGGCGGGGCCACCCGGCCCCGCGTCACGTCCCTACCGGAGTGAACCGATGACCCGCCTCTGCGCCGCCGTGGCGGCCGCGCTCGCCCTCGGGCTGACCGCCCCCGCCGACGACAAGAAGGACGACAAGGACCAGCCCCTCAAGGGGGCCTGGGTCAAGGACGTCGAGGGGACCGAGCTGAAGTTCGACTTCAAGACCAAGACCGAGCTGATCGTCAGCGTGACGGCCGGGGACAACGGCTGCACCCTGACCTGCAAGTACGAGGCGGGCAAGGACGGCAAGTTCAAGGCGACGGTGACGGAGTCGAAGGAGAAGGGCGACTTCCCGGGCAAGCCGGCGGTCGGCTACGAGTTCAAGGGCGTCTTCAAGATCGACAAAGATACCGCGAAGTTCACGGACTTCGAGGCCGACAACGCCGACCAGGTCCGCGCCATCGTCGAGGGCGAGTACAAGCGGAAGAAGGACGACTAGAGGCGGTTCAGCGGTCCGGTCGGAGGCCGGACCGCTTCACTTCTCGCACTTACTCAGGCTGCGTCATGTCCACCGTCACGCGGTCCCCGGCATGGACGGTGACGCGCCGCATCCGGCTCACCGGCTGCCCGTTCTCGGTCCACGCCGCCCGGACAACGTAGGTGTAGTCCATCCCCGGCTCGACCGGTGGCGAGACGAACGTCTGCGCCGGCCCGGTCTGGTTGCTCGGCGCGTCCGCCACCCACACCCGGGCGCCGTCCGGCACGCGGACGGTCAGGTGGACCGGCGCGGCCCCGGTCGGCGTCGGGGCCGGGACCGGGGTCGGCCCGGCGGTCGCCGGCACCGCCGTCGGGTCGAGCACCGCCGGCAGGCCGGCGACCGCGGCGGTCGCCGGGGCGGAGTAGTTGCCGACGTACCCCGCCGGCAGCACCGACCCCGTAGGGTAGTAGTACGGCGAGTACCCGCCGAACGATCGGTACGGCAGGTTGCTCAGGCCCCCGAGCGCCAGGCCCACCCCCAGGCCGGGCCAGAACCCGGAGTTGGAGTAGTACGGCCGGTAGAACGAGCCGCCGTAGTAGTTCGGGTAGTGCGAGCCGCCGTAGTAGTTCGGATAGAACGGCGAGCGGTAGTAGCCGCCCGAGTACATCGGGCCGAAGGCCGACCCGAGGTACGCTTTCTTCGCCTGTCCCGGGGGTATGCCGCCGTGCCCGGGCGGAATGCCGCCGTGGCCCGGCGGGACGCCGACACGACCGTACCCGCCGCCGCCCCGGCCCTTGCCGCCGCCCTTCCCCTTCCCGGGGCCGGCCGACGCGGTCCCGAGGCCCACGAAAAAGAGGCCGGCCGCCAACAGCAATTTTGTGATGCGGATCATGGTGCGTTCTCCCGGGGTGCCTCTCATCATTCTAACATCCGGTCACGGCGCCTGCGGCGTCACCTTGACCGTCAGCTTCTTGTCCTGCCGGACCACCACGACGTCGATCGCCACCCCCGGCTTCTGGCCGGCCATCGCGGTCATGTAGTCGTTGATGTTGCGGACCGGCTTGCCGGCAATCTCGACGATCACGTCCTTGGCCTTCAGCCCGGCCTTCTCGGCGGCGCCGCCGGGGACCACGTCGTCCAGCAGCACCCCGCCGGTCGTGGCCTCGTAGTTGCCCGGCATGATCCCCAGCCGCGGCCCCTGCGGCCGGCTAACCCGCGGCCGGTCGTCGGTCGGGTCCGACCACCCGCCCGCGGTCGCCTGGTACGTCGGCCGCTCGGTCGCGGACGCGAAGTGGCTCGTCAGCACCTCCGCCAGGTCGGCGACCTTCTTGAGTCCGGGGAGGTTGACCTTCTCCGGGGTGTCGGTCGGCCGGTGGTAGTCGCGGTGGATGCCGGTGAAGAAGAACAACACCGGGACATGCTTGAGGTAGAACGACTCGTGGTCGCTCGGCCCGGACCCGCCCGGCACTCGTAGCAGCTTGAAGTCGAACTTGCGGTTCGCCTCGGTCAGCAGCTCGTCCAGGCCCGGGGCGGTGCCGGTGCCGTACACCACCACGCGGTCCCGCTTGACGACCGCGCCAGGCGCCGTCGAGCCGCCCGCGGCCCCGGCCAGCGAGCCGAGCCGCACCAGCCCGGCGTCGTCGTCCACCTCGACCACCCGGCCGATCATGTCCATGTTCAGCATGAACACGGTCTTGGCCAGCGGGAACGGCGGGTCGGCGCAGTAGTGCTTCGACCCGTACAGCCCGCGCTCCTCACCGCTGAACGCCACGAACACCACCCGCCGGCCGACCCGATCCTTCCTCGCGCCGAAGCGCCGGGCCAGCTCCATCAGCCCGGTCGTCCCGGAGGCGTTGTCGTCGGCCCCGTAGTGGACCAGCCCCTTGCCCTTGGCCCCCAGGGCGCTGCCGGGTTCGCCCCGGCCGAGGTGGTCGTAGTGGGCGCCGACGACGACCGTCTCGTCCGCCAGCGGCCCGGACCCTTCGGCCACCGCGATCACGTTGCGGCACGGGATCGCCTGCCGGTCCACCGTCACCTCGGCCGCGGCCGACCACCCGGTCAGCGCGACCGTCCGCGGCTTGAGGTTCTTGTCGATGGAAGACTCGATCTCGGTCAGCTTCTTCCCCTTCGCGGCGAGCAACTTGGCGAGCACCGCGCGCTTCATGTGCAGGACCGGGAGCCCGGCCAGCTCGCCGCCGCGGAACGCCAGCAGCGAGTCGTCGCCCTTCCCGTAGGTGGCGTCATTGACGAAGACCACCCCCGCGGCCCCGTGCTTGGCGGCGTTGCTCACCTTCGTGACCAGGTCCGCGTGCGGGGTGCCGTCCTTCTCGAACGGGTTTTTCTCTTCCTCGGTCCGCGGCGTCCGCCGAAGGACGACGACGAACTTCCCGGTCACGTCCGCCCCGGCGTAGTCGTCGTACCCGAGCTTCGGGGCGGTGATGCCGTAGCCGACGAACACCAGCCCGCCCTCGGCCTTGCCGGCCGCGGACATGCCGGTCGGGGTGAAGTCCTCGCCGTACTTCAGGTCGAGCGTGCGGTCGTTGGGGCCGGTCAGGACAAGGGTGTTCGGGGTGCCCAGCCGCGGCCGGCCGTAGACGGTGAACGGCTGGAAGTACGACCCTTCCGTGCCGGCCGGCTTGAGGCCCGCCTCCTGGAACGCGGCCGCGATGTACGCGCCGGCCTTCCTGATCCCGGCGGTCTCGATGCCGCGGCCCTCGCACTCCTCGCCGGCGAGGTAGAACAGGTCCTTCTTGATCTGCTCCAGGGCGGGTTCGGCGGCGGGGGCAGCGGAGGTGACGGCCAGCAGACCGACGGCCGCGAGCAGGCGGTGACGCATGACGGGGGGTCCTCAAGGCGGCCCGGCGGGCGGCGCGCCCGGCGGTACGGGTTATTATGACGGCGCCGGCAACAGGTGGCGAGCGGGACCGGGTAGGACGACGCCGTCGGGTCTACTTGAGGTCTTCGGGCTTCACGCCCTTCTTGAAGCCGTTGTTGCTGAACGGCGACGGGTGGAACGCGCCGACGATCTCGACGTTCGACTTCGCCGGGATACGGTCCTCCATCCCCAGCGCCCAGTAACAGCCGTTGACGATCAATCGCCGGGTGCCCTCGAAGGCGAAGTCCTGCGCGGCCCCCATCGTGGTCGTGAACGCCCGGCCGACCTTCCCCGACCCGACCTTGTACGTCTTCGCCCAGGCGACCGGCATCATCGGGTCGTTCTTCTTGCCGGAAACCGGCTTCGAGTCCGGCTTGAGCGATTCCGTCACCTGCCCGAGTACCAGCGGCGTACTGTTGCCGGGTAGCGGCAGGTGGACTGTGTAAACGTCGGTGGTGCCGAAGATCGACCCCGGCTCGATCCCGCGCAGGATCGGGTTTCCTGCCTGGCCCGGGGCGACGATCCCGCGGGTGCCTTCGGTGCCGTGCTTGCCGTGGTGGTTCACCCAGGTCTCGCCCAGCACCAACCGGCCGAACCCGCCCTCGTAGCCGGGCACCTTGCTGTCGGAGGTGAACCTGGCATACGGTCCCTTGCGGCCGGGCTTGAACGTGTGGGTCGCCGTTCGCAGGCCGACCACCGGCTTGCCGGCCCGAACGTAGTCGATGATGTGCTTCGCCTGCTCGTCCGGCAGGGTCCGCCAGCGGACGAAGATCACCATCAGGTCGGCGGTCTTGAGCTTCTCCAGGCCCGGGATGTTGTCGGTGACGTTCGGGTCGATGGTCCCGGTCTTCGGGTCGATGGCGTACAGGACGGTGCAGGTGAACCCGTGGTGCTTGGCGAGGATCTTAGCCAACTGCGTCAGTGTCTCCTCGGACCGGTACTCCTCGTCGCCGCTGACCAAGACGACGTGCTTGCCCTTGCCGGGGCCGTCGCCGCCCGGGACGGTGAGCCACGGGTCGGCGGCGCGGGCGGCCGGAAGGACGAGGAGGACGATCACCGTCGCGGCGAGCAGGCGGAGGGGGTTCATGGCGTGGTCCGTGCGGTGAGGAGGGAAGCTGGCGTGACGGGGACAGTATAAGGCGGGTGAGGTCCGCCGGCCCAAACCGGATCGGGCCGTCCTGTTTGCGTCCGCGGCCCGGTGTTGCCATAATGCGCTTAGCCCGCCCCCGAACACCCGTGACGGAGTACGACCATGTCCCGCCCCGCGATCCTCGACGCGTTCGCGTCCCACGCCTTCCTCCAGCGGCTCGACGACCGGTGTCTGATGGACCTGGCCAGCGGGGCGCGGCCGTTCGCGGCCGACGCCGCCGCGTCCATCGCCCGCAAGGGCCAGCCAGCGACTGCGTTCTACCTGATCCAGTCCGGCACCGTTTCGGTCGGTGTGGAAGAGGACGACGGGTTCAACCGCTTCCTGACCATCGGCCCCGGCGGGGTGATCGGCTGGTCGTGGGTGGTCCCGCCGCACCGCTGGCAGTTCAGCTGCAAGGCGGACGGCCCGGTCTCCGGGCTGATGTTCGACGCGACCTGGCTGCGCGACCGCTGCGAGCGCAACCACGAACTCGGCTACCACCTGCTGCGGGAGCTGATGGCCAGCGTCACCCAGCAGCTCACCGCCATCCGCGAGCACCCGATCCGGGCCACGCTCCCGGCCTGACGGCGCCGGACTATCCCGTAAGACCCTCTCGCCGTTCCCGAGTCGCGGCGTGGCCTCCGGTCCGGCCGGTGTGAACGCCCGGCCCGACGGGTACAATGCGACGACGCGGGGCCGGTCCGCGCGCTCGTCCGGGGGGGTCGATGAGACTGGAAGAACTCAGCCGCGTCCTGCGGGCCACCGACCCGGCCGCGGTGCTGGTCGCCCCGGTCGTCCTGGAGCGCGTCATCCAGAAGGTGACGGGCGCCTCCTGGGCGGTCTGGCGGGTGCCGCACGGCCGCTGCTTCCTGGTGGACCGGGCCACCATGTACAAGTACGTCGAGCAGGACGAACTCGACCTGCCGCCCGACCACCAACTGCCGCAGACCGTCCTCCTGCTCGAACGCCCGCCCGCCGACCGGCTCGCCGGGTCGCGCGACGAACTCCTGGCCCGGTACTGGCGGCTCCTCTTCCACGTCACGATCCACCGCGAACTGGAGGCGAAGCTAGCAGGCGCCACGCCAGCCGACGTTCGTCGGCGGATGGAGCGGCTCGGCCCGGCTGCGTTCGAGGAAGCCCGCAACGTCCTCACCCAGGACGGCCACCTCGCCCCGGACGCCGACGACAAGCAAGCCTACGTCGAGTTCGTCGCGTATTACCTGGAGCTACGGTCCTTCGCCTGGAACCTGATCCCGGTCTACTTCCCGAGCCTGCCGCCGACGGGGCGCGTGGACGCGCTGCTGGCCGAGGACCTGGACGCGGCGGCGGTGTTCAACCGCACCCGGCTACCCGGCGCGCCGGACCCGACGCCGAAGACCGACGACCAGTCCGACGAGTCGCACGACTACTACTACCGGCTGGAGCGGACCGCGCGCCGGGCCGCGGCGGCCGGCGACACGGTGATGGCGGCCATCCACCACACCCGGGCCGCCCGGGTGGCCCCGGCGGCGCTGACCAAGCCCGCCCACGCCGCCGCCACCAAGGACATTCATCATCTGGTGGACCGCCTCCAGGCCGCCGTCGGGCTGACCGACGACGAGGCCGAGCGGTGGCGGAAGGTGCTGCCGTCGCTGCTGGACAAGGCCGACCAGGGCACCCGGCCGGTCGAGGCGGAGATCCTCTACGACCTCCAGCGGGCGTGCCTGGACTCCGAGCAGACGACGTACACGCTGGACCTGTTCGAGTGGGTGCTGTCGGCCGGGCACAAGCCGATCAAGCGGCCGCTGGAGAGCCAGAAGTTCGTCCGGGTGCCGACGCACCTGCGCAGCGCCACCCACCGGCTGACCGCGGCCCGGCTAAACGACGCCGACCGGCAGGCGCTGTTCGGGCTGCTCAAGGACGCACTGAACAAGACCGAGGAGCGGCTGCGCGAGCGGTTCCGCCCGACCTTGACCGACGCGCTGCACGACGCCGGGCTACGGCCCACGTCGCTGCCGGAGCAGGCGGCCCTGGCGAAGACCGTCGAAGAGTTACTCGACCGCATCTCGGCGTCCGGCTTCCTGACCTTCGCCGACCTGCGCGATGCGATCGCCCGGGGGCACGTCAAGCTGCCGGACCTGGAAAGCCCGGACGAGTACCTGCGCGGCGACCTGCTGCTGCGGCTCGACCGGAGGCTGGCGACGCTACTGGACGGCGTGTACCGGCGGAGCGAGTTCTACACCCGCTGGCTGGAGCGACTGACGTCGTGGACGTTCGGCACCGACAGTGGCCGATGGCTGACCCGCAACGTCCTCTTGCCGTTCGGCGGGGCACTGCTGGCGGCGCAGTTCGTCTGGCTGCTGGTGTACGAGCGACGGCTGGCCGCGGACGAGCCGACGCCCCCGCCGGAGATCGCCAGGCATGTAACCTGGGATACCCTCCAGGACCCGCTCGGCTCGGTGGTCGGCGTCTCGGCGAGTGACCCGGTGGTGCAATCCAGTCTGCCGTTGCCGCCACCCCGCTTCCCGGAACTGCTCGGCGCCGCCTCGCGGACGGACCTTGGCTTCTTCGGCGGATGGA
This sequence comes from Fimbriiglobus sp., assembly GCA_035699305.1. Classification (GTDB taxonomy): domain Bacteria; phylum Planctomycetota; class Planctomycetia; order Gemmatales; family Gemmataceae; genus DASSAT01. The sequence goes on from DASSAT010000079.1 coordinate 12,208, forward strand.
ATGAGCAACTGTGGTTCCACCTGTCGTGGATGTCCCTCGGCGTGGTGCTGTTGGCGCTCATCCGCTCGGCGTCGTTCCGGGCGGCGGCGCTGTCCGCGTGGCGATCCACGTATCGGGCGGGCCGGTTCGTCCTCTGGGAAGGGCCGATCCGGCTCTGGAACCACCCGACCGTCCGCGCCCTGTTCCGGAGTTGGCCGGCCAAGCTCGTCTGGAACTACGCCCTCAAGCCGGCCGGCCTGTGCGCCCTGGTGTTCGCCGCGTACCCGGACCTGTGGGGCTTCGGACCACTGGTCCGGGTCGTCACCTTCCTCGCCGCCGCGTTCGTGGTCAACTCCCGTCTCGGGGGTGCGGTCGAGACGCTGCTGATCCAGGCGGCTAACTCGGTCGTTCGGCTGATGCGGTCGGGGCTGATCCCCGGCGTGATCCGCTGGGTGGCGGACCTGTTCCGGGAGTTCACTGGCGCCCTCGAATGGGTGCTGGCCCGCGGCGAGGACTGGCTGCGGCTGCGCGGCCGGGCCGGGCCATTGGCTGTGGCGGTGCGGGTGGTGTCCGGGCTGGTTTGGTTCCCGATCGCCTTCCTGATGCGCTTCTACCTGGTTGTCCTGATCGAGCCGATGGTCAACCCGCTGAAGCTGCCGCTGTCGATCCTGTTCGCCAAGTTCGTCTACCCGATGCTCGCCCTGCTTGGGCTGTTCGAACTCCAGCCCGCGCCCTCGTCGTTCCTGGTGGGCGAGCTGGCGCCGTTCCTGACCGGACCGGTGGCGTGGCTGCTGGTGATCGGCACCTTCTACCTGCTGCCGGACGCGGTCACGTTCCTGTTCTGGGAGATGCGGGAAAACTGGCGGCTGTACCGGGCGAACCGGCCGGTGACGCTCAAGCCGGCGGCGGTCGGCCCGCACGGCGAGACGGTCGGCGGGCTGCTGCACCTGGGGTTCCACTCCGGCACCGTGCCGCGATTGTACGGCCGGCTGCGGACGGCCGAGCGGCAGGCGGCCCGGACCAACGAGTGGCGGTTCGCCCGCACCCACCGGCAGGCGCTCTCCGGGGTCGAGGAGGCGGTGTCGCGGTTCATCACCCGGGAGTTCGCCGAGTTGGTCAACCTCAGCCCGCTATGGGGCCCGCGGAAGCTCGGTGTCGGCCGGGTCCGGCTGGGGACCAACCGCATCCGTGTCGAGTTGTTGTTGGACGGGTCGGCCGCGGCGGTGCAGGAGTGGGAGGATCGGTCCGGGTGGCTGGTGGCCGGGTGGGCGGACCCGGGGTGGCTGGCGGCGTTGCCGCCGGAGCCGGCCCGGGTGCTGGAGAACGCGCTGGCGTACCTGTCCAAGCGGGCCGGGGTGGACTTTGTCCGCGAGCAGGTGCGGGCGGAGTTGCCCAAGGCCGCCGAGCACTTCGACTTCGTCCCGGCGGGGCTGCTGGTCTGGTACGGCCCGCGGGAGTCGGCGCCGGTCCTTTACGACTTCGGCCGCCGGGCCGAGGAACTGCGCCCGCGGACGCCGGACGGCCTGCATCCGGTGGCCGGCCCGACGGTGGAGGGCCGCCGGCTGATGTTCGGCCGGGTGAAGCTGACCTGGCCGGAGTGGCTGGCGGTCTGGCCGCGCGACCCGAAGGACGACCGGCTGCCGCCGCGGTTCGGCCCAGCGGACTTCGAACTGGTGCTGCTGCCGCCCGGCGCCGGGACGGCCGAGCCGCCGAGTCTGGCGCCTCCGCCCGTTCCGACGGACGGGAAACCGACCTCTGCGCCGTCACTCGACGGCTCGGCGAACGGCTCACCCACTGTCACGGAACGGCCCGCGTCAAGTCGAGAGGAAGACCCGTAGTGGTTTGTTGCGGCTCTTGCGTAGGGTGGGTCAAGCGAGTCTTCGAGCGCCGATCCACCGGCTTGCAATGTAGTAGGCACACTCCGTGTGCCGTTCCGGCGACGGCACACGGAGTGTGCCTACTACACTCCCGGACGGTGGGTCGGCGCCCGCAGAGCCGGGCTTGACCCACCCTACGGAAGAGGTCGCTGCTCCAACAGACTTACGGTCCGCCAACCGGGAGCGGCACCTGACGCGGGCTAGCCAGGTAGGCGACCAGGTCGCGCACCTCGTCCTCCTTCAGCACGTCGAGAAGTCCGTCCGGCATCACGGACAAGGTGGTCGGCTTGCGGGTGTCGAGGTCGGCGACCGAGACCGTGACCTCCTCGTTGACGGTGCGGACCGTCACCGCCTGCGGCGTCTCCCGGCGGACGATGCCGGTGAGCGTGCGGCCATCGAGCAGGGTGAAGGCGGTCATACGATACTCGCCGGGGACGACGGCACTCGGGTCGAGGACATTCTCCAGCACATAATCGAGGTTCGCCCGCTGGGAGCCGGTCAGTTCCGGGCCGACGTCGCCGCCCTCGCCGAAGAGCTTGTGACAGCTGGCGCAGTGCTTCGTAAAGACCGCCCGGCCGTGTGACAGGTCGGCCGACTGGAGCCGGTCCGCGGTGAGGAGCGTCTTATACTTTGCGGCCTGCGCGGTTCGCGTCGCCGACGCCGCGCGGACGGTGCCCCACACCTTCGCCAGCCGGTCGGATACCTTCTTGTTGTTGAGCGCCTGAATCTGTCGGGCGGCGAACGCGGTCACGTCGGCCTTGGGTACGGTGCCCTTCTCGATGGCGTCGAGCAATTTCGTGGCGAACGCCTTCCGCGAGGCGAGGGTCTGGACCGCGTCGGCCTTCTCGGCGGCGGTGAGCGACGGGTACGCCTTCAGGACCGCGGCCGGCGTCTCGGCGTCGGGGTACGCGGCCAGGGCGCGGACCGCGGCGCCGCGGACCGCAGGGTCGGTAAGCAGGTCGCGTAGGTTTGTGGCGAGGTCCGGCGTCTTGCGAGCGGCTAACCGCTCGATCACCCGCTGTCGTGACTCGGCTGTGGCGTCCGGGTCGGAGAGTCGCTTCCTCATCGCCGAGATCGCCCGCTCGTCACCGAAGAGCAGCGCGACCGCCTCCGTCAGCTCGTGCGTCTTTGAGTAGGGAGCGGCGTCCAGGATCGGATAGAGTTCGCCCCACGCCTTCGGTGGAGTCACGGAGCGGCGGTCTTCCAGTGCTCGCAGGATGCCCGTCAGGATGCCGCGGCGGGCGTCCTCGTTGCCCGGCGCCGCGAGGACCGGCATGAGCTGGTCGAGTTGCTTCGTCGGGTCGGTGTTCGGCAGCATCAGGAATAGCCGGACGATGTTCGTGCGGACGAGTCCGATGGCGGTCTTGTTTACTAATTCAAGTGCCTTCCGCGGTTCCGCGAGTACGGCCGGCTGGATGCCGTACCAGTACATCAGGCACAGGTTCGGGTCGGCATTGTCCTCCGGGCGGCTGAACAGCACCTCGGCTACCTTCAGCCTGTCGGCGCTGGGCATCCTCTGCATGACGGAGGCGATTGCCTGGCGGGTCAGCGAGGATGACTCGGTCCTGGCCAGGTCGCGCAGTTTCGTCAGGAACTCGGCCTCCGGCCGACCGTTATCCAGCCCGAGCCGGACCGCCCACGCCCGGATGTGCTCGTTCGAGTCGCCGAGAGCTTCCAGGAGTTCGGCGAGTTGCAACCCACCAACCGCGTGCAAGTCCCAAAGCAACCGCAGCCGCAAGACGGGGTCTGATTCCTTATGGAACAGTTCCCGGAGTGTGGCGAAGACAGTGGGCGATAGCCGACCTGCCGATGCACGCTCTTGCAGGACGCGCCTGGCCCTGCGTGCGATCCAGGCATTCCGAACTCCCGTTTCCTCAATGAGCTGCTTCTCCGCCAGCTTCGACAGGTCTTTCTTCCACGGCTTCGGCGTCCCGTAGGCGACGCGGTAGATGCGACCGTTGGTCGTATCGACGACCTCGTAGTTGTGGCACTCGCCGGTGTCGCACCAGTCTGAGACGTACAACCCGCCGTCGGGGCCGTACTTGACGCAGAGGCCGCGGAACCACGGATCGTGCGCGAGCAGGAAGTCCTTCGCGTGCTTGCCGACGTAGCCCGAGCCTTGCCGGTGCAGGGTGTCGCGGTTGAGGCGGTTGCCGTGGATGTTGCACATGAAGACGCTGTTGCGGTACTCGGACGGGAAGTTGTCGCCGAGGTAGACGCAGCAGCCGGCGTGCGCGTGGCCGCCGCCGGCGTCGTCGTGCGCCTTCTGCACCGCCCCGGTCTTCAGGTCCGCCCGGGCGGTCGTCCAGTGCCCGCCGCCCCAGTGCTTGTGGTCGGACGCCGGCCCCATCAGGTCGAAGACGTAGGGGTTGGCGTCCTGGCCGTACATCCGTCGGTAGTGCCCGCCGGGGACGACGTGCCACAGGTGGTCGATCACGCAGTTGGTGATGAACATCTCCCCGGACTCGTCCCAGTCCAGCCCCCACGGGTTGGTGGTGCCGTGGGCGACGGCCTCGAACACCTTCCGCGTCGGGTGGTAGCGCCAGACGCCGCAGTCTAGGTAGACGCGGTCCTTCTCCGGCGTGCCCGGCCGGCCGACCTTCGAGCGGGCCTGGATGCCGTTACACCCGTATAGCCAGCCGTCCGGCCCCCAGCCGAGCGAGTTGAAGGCGTTGTGCTTGGTCTCCGTCAGGTTCCACCCATCCAGCAGTACCTCCGGCGGGCCGTCGGGCTTGTCGTCGCGGTCCCGGTCCGGGACGAAGATCAGGTTCGGCAGCGAGCACAGCCAGACGCCGCCGAAGCCCAGTTCGATGCCGGAGAGGTTCGAGCCGTTGTCGAGGAAGACAGTGCGCTTGTCGTGCTTTCCGTCGCCGTCGGTGTCCTCGAAGATGGTGACGCGGTCGTGGCCCGTGCCGTCGGCCCGCCACTTCGGGTAGCTCAGGCACTCGACCACCCACAGTCGGCCACGGTCGTCGAAGGTGAACGCGATCGGCTGCACCACGTCCGGCTCGCCGGCGACGAGGGTGACGTGGAAGCCGTCCGGCACCGTCATCCGGGCGGCGGCGTCCGTGGTCGGCACGGGTTTGTCGGCGGCAGTTAACCGCGAGACGATCCCGAGCGCGGCGACTGCGACGATAATTACACGCATCAGCGTCGAACCCCTGAAGGCGGTTGGGGAGACAGAGTGATTCGGATATGGTAAAGGGGATCGAGAAAGACCGCGAGTGTCGAATCGTCGCCGGTTGGAGGGTACCGACATGTCCACTGTGGCCGCGAGGCTCATCACCGCCGAGGAGTTCGGCCGGATGCCGGAACCGGCCGACGGCTCCAAAGAGGAACTGGTGAAAGGGGTGATCGTCACCATGCCCCCGCCCAAGGGCCGACACGGTTACGTGCAACTGGAGATTGGGGCCATCCTCCGCGCCTTCGTGAAACCCGACCGACGTGGTTGGGTGGTCACGGAGTCCGGCACGATTCTGGACCGTGACCCGGATACGGTTCGCGGGCCGGATGTCGCTTTCTACAGCATCGCCAGACATCCCAATCCACCGAGCGACTACTTCGAAATCCCGCCGGACCTCGCCGTCGAGGTGCTCTCCCCGGACGACCGCCGCCTGGCTGTGCGGGAGAAGATTCGCGAGTACGTAAGCGCCGGCGTCCGGCTCGTCTGGCTGGTCGATCCCGAGACCCGCACCGTTCTCGTTTACCGCGGCTCACTCCGCGGCACCGAGTACGACGAGACCGACACGCTCGACGGCGGCGATGTCCTCCCGGGGCTCACCTGCCGGGTGGCCGATTTCTTCGCGTGAACTGCTCCCCCGAGGTTGCAATGCCAGCCCTCTCCGACGAGCAAGTTTGCCGCTACCACGAAGACGGATACGCCCTAGCAAAAAGGTTATTTGACGCCGAGGAGGTCGGCTTGCTGTACCGCGCGGCCAAGGAGGACCGCGAACTGGATAAACAGTCCTTCGGCCGCGCCGACGGCGAGGGGGGCGTCGTGCGGTTGTCGCTGTGGAACCACCCCGGCGACGGCATCTACGGCATGTTCGCCCGGTGCGAGCGGGTGGTGCGGTCGGCCGAGAAGCTCCTCGGCGGCGAGGTGTACCACTACCACTCGAAGATGATCCTCAAGGACCCGAAGGTCGGCGGCGCCTGGGCGTGGCACCAGGACTACGGGTACTGGTATCAGAACGGCGTGCTGTTCCCGCTGCTGACCAGTGCGTTCATTGCCGTGGACCCGTGTACGCGGGCCAACGGCTGTTTACAGGTGTTGAAGGGGTCGCACCACGCGGGTCGGGTGAACCACGTCCTGACCGGCGACCAGGCCGGGGCCGACCGCGAGCGGGTGGACGAACTGGCGAAGCGGCTGGAATTGGTGTACGTCGAGATGGACCCCGGCGACGTGCTGTTCTTCCACTCGAATCTGTTACACCGCTCGGACCAGAACCGCTCCGACAACCCGCGCTGGTCGATGATTTGTTGTTACAACGCGGCCCGCAACGATCCGTACAAGGACAGCCACCACCCGCGCTACACGCCGCTCAAGGTGGTGCCGGACTCGGCCATCAAGGAGGTCGGCGTCAAGCGATTCGCGGACTCCGGCGACGTGGCGTGGCTGGAGGACAAGCGGGACGCGAGCGCCCGGGTGCTGGACACTCCTTCGTAGGGTGGGTCAAGCCGGCTTTGCGGCGCCGACCCACCCGTCCGGGAGAGTAGTAGGCACACTCCGTGTGCCGCCGCCGAAGAACGGCACACGGAGTGTGCCTACTACATTGCAACCCGGTGGGTCGGCGCCCGCAAAGCCGGGCTTGACCCACCCTACAAATCGACCCCCACGCC
>DASSAT010000080.1:0-7798 GCA_035699305.1 Fimbriiglobus sp.
CTGCGCGCCAGGTCGGTTCCGGTGGGCCTCGAAGACTCGACCCACCCTACAGGATGAACCCCCTCTTCGTGAGCCGTTCTTGCAGTTGTCTCAGGGCGACCGCGAACCGGGACTTCAGCGTGCTCGCCGGGGTGCCGAGCAGCCGGGCCATCGCCTCGAAGCTCATGTCCTCGTAGTGCCGCAGCACCACCACCTCGCGCAGCGGGCCGGGCAACTCGGCCAGCGCCGCCGTCACCGCCTCGACTCGCTCACGGTCTTCGAGCCGATCATCCGCCGGTGCGGTCGGCTCGGCGTCGGCCAGCGGCACCGTCGGCCGGCGGACGGAGCGGCGGGCGGCGTCACGGGCCTGGTTGAGGGCGATCTGGAATAGCCAGGTCGGGAAGTGCCCGTTCTCCCGATACTTGCCGGCCGACAGGTAGACCCGCAGGAACACCTCCTGCGCCAGGTCGCGGGCCAGCTCCGGGCAGCCGACCAGCCGGGCCAGGAACCGCGCGACCCGCGGGTGCCAGTGGCGGACGATCTGCTCGAACGCTTCCCGGTCGCCGCGCTGCCAGCGGCGGATCAACTCCGGGTCGGGGTCGGGGGTCTGGCCTGGCATGGCGCCCGTCCGGGTCCTCACCCGGTACAACGCCGGCTGGGCCGGGAACGACGATGGGAAAATGACGAATGACGAATTCGTCATTCGTCATTTTAGAGATTGGGATAGCGCCAAGCTGATGCCGTAGATCAGTCCGATCAGGAGCAGTCCGACCACCACCGCGCCGGCGATGACCAGCGCCGTCAGCTGCGTCGGCTTCGACGGCAGGGTCGGTAGCCGGCCGGTCATCCGCCGGGTGCGGCTGGCCATCAGCTCGCTGAGGGTGACGTCGGACCCGTCGGCGGCCCCCATCCGCGCCAGACCCAGGTCGGTCCGCGACAGCCCGGCCACCATGTGGGCCGAGGATGGCACCCACGGGGAGAGGGCCGCGATCACCTCCGCTGGCGTCTGGAGGCGGTCCTCCGGCCGCTTGGCCATCATCACGGCGACCACCTCGGCCAGTTGCGGCGGGAAGGTCGGGTCCACGTCGCACAGGAACGGGGCTGGCCGCATCTGGTGCTGGAGCAGCTTCTGGGTCGTGTTCCCCTCGAAGGGCGGCTTACCCGTCACCAGGGTGAAGAAGCACGCCCCGAGGCTGTACAGGTCCGCGCGGATGTCCACGTCCGGGTCGTTGATCGCCTGCTCCGGGGAGATGAAGTCGGCCGTGCCGAGGATCACCCCCTCGTCGAGCCGGTCGGTCAGCTTGTCGTCGGTGCCGAACGACCGGGCCAGGCCCATGTCGAGAATTTTGATCGTCCCGTCCCGAGCGAGCATCAGGTTGGCCGGCTTGATGTCGCGGTGGACGAACCCCTTCTCGTAGGCGTGCTGCAACCCGGCGGCGGCCTGGGCGATGTACTCGACCGCCCGGCCGCAGGGGATCGGGCCGTGCGCCGCGAGGATCTGTTCCAGCGTCTGCCCGTCCACGAACTCCATCACCAGGTAGTGCATCGCGCCGAGCTTACTCACGTCGTAGAGCCGGACGATATTCGGGTGGTCCAGGGCGGCCGTCGCCCGCGCCTCGCGCAGGAACCGCTCGACCCCGGCCGGCCCGGCCACGTCCGCCTTGGCGAGCACCTTCAGCGCCACCTTCCGCCGCAGGGTCTCGTGCTCGGCCAGGTAGACCGTCCCCATCCCGCCCTGCCCGAGTTGGTCGCGGATGACGTACGCGCCGACCCGGAACCCGCGGTACTTGCCGGCCAGCAGCAGCCGTGCTTGGAAGTGGGTGAGCAGGCCGCGCCGGATCAGCACGGCGGCCAGCCGGCTCGGGCTTTGCGGCGGGTCGCTGATCGCCGCCAGGAACTGGTTGAACTGGCTCGCCGGGATGATCCCGCTGCGGCGAACGAGGTCGAGGAACTCGGTGGTCGATGTGGGTGTGGACATGGCGCCACCGGGGAATACGTCGCACGGACGGGTGCTCAACTCTAGGCCACGGAAATCCGGTTGTCGCACGAAACCGCGACGAGGTTTCGCGGCGGGGTCAGGAATTGCGGCGGAAGCGAAGGAACAATGATGTGCAAGCAAAAGAGCGAGGCAAGTTCTGTGGAGCGGATGCTGCGAGTCCGACAGCTCACGGGCTACTTCTTCACCTCCGCCCATTCCAGGTCGGCGTTCGCCGGCCCCTGGATGACCCGACCGTGCTTGTCGAACCGCGACCCGTGGGCCGGGCAGTCCCAGGTCTTCGTGGCATCGTTCCACGAGACGACCGCCCCAAGGTGCGGGCAGACCGCCGAGCAGCCGTGGAAGTCGCCGTTCGCCTCGCGGTAGACTGCCACCTTGTGCAGCCCGAACCGCGCCACCGCCCCGCACCCCGGGCGGATTTCCGCGATCGACCCCACCTCTCCGCCGCCCAGGTAGCCGACGACGTACTCGGCGGCTACGTTCAGGTTCTCGGTGACGAAGTCGGCGGCGCCGCCGACCGGCTTGCGGCGCGGGCAGAACGCATCCCGCCACGGGTGGTCGCCGCTGGCGATCAGCGCCGGCACCAGGATGCCGGCGGCGGTGCCGTGGGTCATGCCCATGCCCGAGTCGCCGGTGACGACGTAGACGTTCTCGTCGCCGGGGTTGCGGCCGATGTAGGCCAGCCCGTCCACCGTCTCCAGCACCTGCCCAGCCCACTTGTGTGTGACCGGACCCAGCCCGGCGACCCGCTCCCGCGCCCACACCTCCAGCCGGCCGAACCGCTCCTCGCCATCGCTGGCTTGTCCAGTCTTGTGGTCCTCACCGCCGACGATCAGTGTGTCGGTGCCGTCCGCGGCCGGCTTGCCGGCGAGCCGGACATAGTGGTACGGGTCGAGCGTGTCCCAGATCAGCGCGTCCGGCGCCAGGCCCGGCTTCACGCCGAGGCCGACGACGTAGGTCATGTACGGGAACTGCTTGGTGTGGATGGCGACCCGGTCGTTGACCGGCGAGTTGGTGCAGACGACCACGGCGGCGGCGGTCAACTCCTGACCGACGACCGCCACCTTGCACGGCGTACCGTCCTCGATCGACCCGGCCCGGGCGCCGGTCACGATCGTCCCGCCGAGACGGGCGATCGCGCCGGCCAGTCCGGTCAGGTACGCCATCGGCTCGAACCGCGCCTGCCGGGGGAAGCGCAGGCACCGGCCGCCGCGGAAGCCGCCGGGGACCGCCGTCAGCCGCTCGCAGTCGATGCCGAGTTTGCGGGCGGAGACGAACTCCTCGCCGAGCGTGTCGTTATCCTCCTCGGACGCGGCGACGAGGTAGCCGTCGAGCCGCGTGAACCCGCAGTCGATCTGTTCGCGCCGGACAGTCTGCTCGATGACGTCGATGGCGGCGCGGTGGGCCTCGGCCCCGATCCGGGCGGTCTCCACGCCGCGGACGCTGATGACGTGAGTGTACCGGTCGTCGATCACGTCGGAGAGGTGGGCGGTCGTGTGGCCGGTCATGCCCGCACCGATCGAGCGGGCTTCCAGCACGACGACCTTGCGGCCGGCGCAGGCCAGCGCGTACGCGACCGACAGGCCGGCGATCCCGGCCCCGACCACGCACACGTCGCACGACGCGGGGATGCCGGTCCAGGACGCGAGTTCGTCAGGAACGTCTTGCCAGACGGGCTGGGTGGACGGCATGGCTGTGCTCCTGGGAGCGGGCGCCTGTCTGATCCCAGAGCAACCCGGATGCCAGCCGCGGAACGCACTGGCCCCGGCCGGGGCCACCCGTGAGGGTGGGCCGCCGGCCGGGGCCGGATGTATCATGATCGAACCGGGTCAGGCCATGGCGACGACCGCGATCGGTCGGGCCTTACGGCGACGAAGCTTCGCCAGTCGCATCAGCAACCGGCCGAACCCCTCGTGGGCACTCGGGAGGAACCGCTCCCAGTTCCGCCGGGCGAACTGGCGGGCCTCCTCGTCTGTCGCCCCGATGTTCCCCTCCTGGTTGCGGAACCAGACGTACGCGGCAAACTGGGCGGACATCTGAAGCGGGGTCATCGCTCCTCCTATTGCGTCGGGCGGCCGTCCGGGCCGCAGGCGAAGATCACAGACATCAGTCGGCCAACACGGGAGATGTCATAGCAACGCCCGTGCCAACCCGGACCGGCCGGGTGCCGGTGACGGGCCTTCTCGTTCCCAAGTTTCGGCTTGGGAACGAGAAGGCGCTCAGGGACCGGGTACGACGGTTCCCGACGCCGGGAGGTCCGCAGCGCACGCCGACCCGGGCGGGCAGAGCAGCTGCGGGCCGCCGCACGGGCCGCCCTGGTCCTGCTTCTTCTGGAAGCACGGGATGTCGTCGAGCAACCCCTTCGACGGGATGAAGATGCGGTCCCCCGGCCGGAGCTGGTAGTTCGTCGAGGTGTCGCCGAGCTGGACGACGTTGTCGTAACAGACCGGTAACACGACCCGACAGCCGTCCGGCGGCGTCGGCCGCGAGAGGATCACCTTCTTCGTGTTCGCGGCGCGGGTGATGCCGCCAGCGGCGATGATCCCGTCGAGCACGGTCTCCCGGCCGGAGAGCGGGAACGCCCCGGGCGCGTTCACCTCGCCGAGCACGTAGAACACCTTGCTCACCCGGCCGACCAGCCGAACGTTGACCAGCGCCTCTTCCTTGTCCGTGGCCTTCGCCGCGATCCGTCGCCGGACCTCCGCCTCGATCTGCGGGACCGTCTGGCCGGCGACGACCGGCCGGCCGAACTCGCCCAGGTCGATGGTCCCGTCCGGGAGGACGACCTGGTCGCCCGGCAGCCGCAGCGGCGAGTCGAGCCGGGCCGGCAGCACCAGCAGCGTGTCGCCCGGCTCGACGACGTAGGCGGGCAGCAGCGACTTGTTCAGCTCGCGCGGCAACTGGGCGACCCCGGCGACCTGGCGGAACATCTCGGCCGTGGCGGTCAGCTTGTGGGCCGGCGGGGTGAATCCGAAGGCGCTGCCGACCGTCGAGCATCCGACGGACGGTAAGACCGCGCACAGGGTCGGCAAAAAGTACACGAGCCGCCGTCGCCGGAGCATCGCCAACCCTCCCAGTCGCCCGACCCGTGGGAAGCGGGCGTGAGTCCCGGGGTAAGATCGGTTGCGCCGACAAGACGGCTTGAGCCGGTTCGGTGGGCAAGAGCGGGGTTGCTGTGGTCCAGTTTCTCCGCAACCGGACGTCTGGTCACGGAGTGACCGGACCAGGCTCGGTCGAACTCCTCGGTTTGATTGCGGGGTTTGGTCTTCAGCCCGAAGGGCTGGGAGTTCTCAGCCCCGGGCACCGCCCGGGGTTCTGAACGAGAGAGGCCCCCAGCCCGAAGGGCTGGGACAGGTGGGTGTGTCCCAGCCCTTCGGGCTGGGGATGGGGTCGGTCCGCACCCAGGGCTGCGCCCTGGGCTGAGAACTCCCAGCCCTTCGGGCTGAAGACAACTCGGCACGGAGGAATTCGACCGAGCAACCGGGCCACACCGAGCGCTCTATCGGGGAAGCGGGAGGTACGGCTCCAGGAAGAACTGGACTGCCGCCCCCGTGAGGAGGCCCGCCACGTTGACGGTCACGACCGGCCGGTCGATGGTGCCGGTCACGCGGGCGCGGACGGTGCGGTTGGACAGGAGCCGGCTGACCTCGAGCGCCACCTGGACCGGGACGGACCCGGCCGCGAGCACCCGCACGGCGTAGCTGCGGAGCAGGCCCGCGTTCAACCCGACCTGCCCGGTGGCGGCGACCACGTCCAGGTCGAGCCGGCCGGTCCGCACCCCGACGGTGCCGTCCACGAACAGCCGCGACTCCGGGCCGGTCAGCCCCAGCCTCTCGATGCGGAACTGCCCCTTCGCCAGTCGGCCGCGCAGCTCGCCGCGGTTGAACCGGACCAGCCCGCGGCCGGACACGCTCGGCACGACGTACTGCGCGAACTGCGAGAAGACCGGCAGGTCGTACACCGGCCCCTCGCCGATGGTCGCCACCACCTGTCCGGTCAAGTCGTCGAGCGACCGCATCTCGGACCCGGAGAAGGTGAACTGCCCGTTCATCGGCCCCGAGCCGAGGCCGCTGCTCTGCCCGAACCGCCCCAGCAGCGCCCGGAAGCTCAGGCTGACGAACTTCAGCCGGCCCTCGACGTGGGCGCTCGTGCCCCAGGCAACTGTCGCCTCGCCGGTGACGCGGCCGCCGAGCAGTTGCCCGCCAGCGTCGCGGACGCTGAGCCGCCCGCCGATCCCCGGGGTGTACGACCAGCCGAACGGCACCCGCACCTCGGCGAGTTGGAACCCCGACACCTTGCCGCGATGGAACGACACCGTCCCGGTGCCGTGCGGCCGCGGGCCGAGGCCGCCGCGCGTCGAGACGGTGATCCGGGCGCCGAGGGCGTCGAACCCGAACGGGCCGAGCAGCCGCCCCGCGTCGGCGCCGTCGAGGGTGAGCGTGTAGAAGCTCCGCTCCGGGTTGACGAGGTTGTACCGCAGCCGGCCGCGCAGCGTGCCGTCGGCGAACCGGCCGGACAACTCGGGAATCTCCACCGCGGTCGGCGTGACGCGGACGACCGCCCGCACGCCCTGGCCGACCCCGGACCGGCCCCAGCCGAGTTCGAGGACCTCCAGCCGACCGCCCCCCGCCGGCTCACCGTGGCCGTAGCTGACGGTCAGGTTCACCGTGCCCCGCAGTGGCTCCAGCGCCGGCACCCCGAGCGCGTCGGCCAGCCGCGCGAGCTGCAACCCCCGCAGTCGGATGCGGCCGCTGACCGGCTCGTGGTCTTTTGGCGGCTCCTTCTTCTCCCGAGCGAACGGGTACGTCCCGCTCACGTCGAAGCTGCCGCCGAGCGTCTCCCCGGTCAGGTCGTAGGCGATGCCGCCGGGCTTCACATCGACCTTCCCTTTCAGCCGCTCGGCCGGGACGCCCTGCACGCGCAGCCGGGGGGAGGTCAGGTTCAGTGTCGCCGTCGCCCGCTGAACGTCGCCCTTCCTGGCGGGCGGCAGCGTCCCGTGAAACGTCCCGCTGATCGCCCCTTCGAGCCGGACCGGCGTGCTCGGCACCGCCCGGGTGACGGCCGCCGCGTCCAGCTTGGCGAACGTGACGTTGAACTCCCCGGCTTCCGTCTCCTTCAGCGGGAACTTCGCCGACCCGGTGATCGTCCCCTCGTACAGGTCCGACCGGACGTTCCGCAGCGTCAGCGCCTTGTCGTCCACGGTCCAATCGGCCGTGACCTTCTCGACCTTGACGGTGCCGAGCGTCAACCCGGTCGCGGTCGCAGTCCCGCTCGCCGCGAACGTGACCGGGCTGAGCGTGCCGCTCAACTTGGTGGATGTTTCCAGCTTGCCGGTCAGCTCGAACGGCAGGTCCGCCTCGGGGATTAGTCGCTTGATGTTCGCCACGTCGGTCGGGGCGGTCTTGATCGTCGCGGAGTACGGGTACTTGCCGGCGAGGGTAACGGACGCCGACCCGGTCAGCGGCAGCCCTTCGACCACCGCCGCGGCGTCGGTGATCCGCGCGACGCCTTCGCGTAGGGCGAGCTTCAGCGACACCTTCTCCGCGCGGCGGCCGAACGCGGTCAGGCCCGGCGATGTGAGTGTGCCGTCGGCAACGTAGGCGGTCACGTCGCCGAGCCTGGCGCCGGGCGCGGTGAGCTTGGCGGACCCGGACACCAGCCCGGACGCGGTGCCGGCCAGCCCCGGCAGTGCCTTGAACACCTCCGCCAGTGGTATTGAAGCGAGCTTCAGGTCGGCGGTCAGGTCGGTCTGCGGGTCCACGCCGTAGCGCGCGGTGCCGACGAACGTGCCCGGCGGCGAGCCCGGCCGCGGCACCTCGCCGG
>DASSAT010000081.1:0-5483 GCA_035699305.1 Fimbriiglobus sp.
CTTCGGCGTCACGGTCGGTCCTTTCGAGCGGTGAGCGGTGAGCGGTGAGCGGTGAGCGGTGAGCGGTGAGCGGTGAGCCGGACAGAAGACCGGCCCGGTCTTGCTCACCGCTCGTAGCTCATCGCTCACCGCTCCGAGAGGCTCACCGCTCGTTTTAGTAGAGGCAATACGCTCGGGGGAGGTTCAGCCGGACCGGCTACCACTCGGGCGGCGCCTGTCAGGGCGAGCGGTCGTCGCCGTGGGCCGGCCCGGCGGCGGGGTCGATCCCCGCCGCCCGCAGCCGCTCCCTCAGCCGGGCGACCTCGGCCTCGGCCGTCTCGGCTCGGCGTTGCTCGCTTTCGGCCCGATCGTTCAACTCCTGGAACGAGAGGAACCGGCTGCCGTCCGGCCGGTAGACGACCAACTCCCCGTCGCGGACCTCGAAGCGGACGCCCAGTCGGGGGCTGACGTGGTCGTCCATCTCGACCGCCCGCCAGCGACCGGTTGCCGGGTTGCGAACCCAGCCGTCCCAACTGCCGGTCACAGGCTCGAACTCGTAATACTCCTCCGCACCGTGCTGGCGGTAGAACGCCCGCTTGGCCTGCATCTCGCCCACCGTGTTCGACGGCGAAATGACCTCGACGATCACCTGCGGGAAGACGTTCCCCTCCTCCCACACCTTGTAGCTGCCCCGGTGCCCGCGCGGCCGGCCGAACGCCGCGTATACGTCCGGCGCCTGGCAGACCGCCGGGTCGAGCGGGTCGGTGTAGATCAGGTGGTCCCCGGCGACGAACGCCGTGTCCGGGACGACCGCCTCGATGTTCCCCTTCAACGTCACAATGGCCTCGTACTGGCGGGTGTTCTCGGCCATCGGCTTCCCATCCGAATCGGGGAACTGGATCGCCGGCACCATCGGCTGCTGGATCGCGCTCATCCGAGACCCTCCTCGCGCCGGTCAACCCAGCGGAACCCGGTCGCCCGGTTCGGGGACCGCCACGTCCACGAAGCCGACGCCGCGCAGCAACTCGGCCAGCGCCAGCGCCTGCTCGCGCTCGCCGTGGATCAGCCGCACCTTGTTCACCCGGCCGACCAGCGGCGTCAGGTACGCCAGGAAGTCCTCCCGGTCGGCGTGGCCGCTGAACCCCTCCAGGTGGACCACGTCGATCCACTTGTTCCAGTCCCGCCCCAGGAACCGCACCGTCGGCCGTTGCTCGGTCAGCTTGCGGCCCACGGTCCCCGACGCCTGGAAGCTGACCAGGATCACCGTGCAGCGCGGGTCGTCCACGTGCTGCTTGAGGTGGGTCAGGATGCGGCCGGCGTCGCACATGCCGCTGGAGGCGATGACGACGCACGGCTCCGGCCGGCCCGTCAGCCGCATGCTCTCCGCGAACTCGCGGACGTACGTCACCCCGTCGCCGCCGAGGATGCCGTGACCCTCCCGGACCTCGCGTGCGACCTCGGCGTTGAGGCTGTTCGGGTGCGCCCGGTAGACATCGGCCACGTCGGCCGCCAGCGGGCTGTCCACGAAGATCGGCACGTTGGGAATCTTCCTCTCGCGTAGTCCCCGCTGGAGGAAGTGGACGATCAACTGACTGCGGCCGAGGCTGAACGCCGGGATCAGCACCTTGCCGCCGCGGGCGACCGTCTCGCGGACCTTGGCGTAGAGCCGCTCCACCGTCTCGTCGATCGGGACGTGCAGCCGGTTGCCGTAGGTGCTCTCGCAGACGAGCAGGTCCGCCGGCGGGATCGGGGCCGCCGCCTTCAACAGCGGCAGCCCGCGCCGGCCCAGGTCGCCGCTGAACGTCAGCGTCCGCGACCGGTCCGGGCCGTCGGCTGTCAGGTGGACGCTGGCCGACCCAAGGATGTGCCCGGCCTCGGTGAACTTGAACCGCACCCCGCGCAGCGTCGCCACCTCCTGCCCGTAGGGGACGGCAACGACTTGCTTGAGCGCCCGGTCCACGTCCGGGAAGGTGTACAACGGTTGCACCCACGGCTCGGCGTAGTTGCGGGCGATGTTCAGGTGGGCCGCCTCCTCCTCCTGAATCTTGGCCGAGTCCTGGAGCATGATCCGCAACAGGTCGCGGGTCGGCGGGGTGACGTAGACCGGCCCGTCGAACCCCTGTTTGACGAGCGTGGGCAGGTTCCCGCAGTGGTCGATGTGGGCGTGGCTGACGATGACGGCGTCGATCTGGTGCGGATGGAACGGGAAGTGGCTGTTGCGCTGCCGGGCCTCCTCCCGCCGGCCCTGGTACAGCCCGCAGTCGAGCAGCACCTTGGTGTTGCCGGCGTCTAGCAGGTGCATCGACCCGCTGACCGCCGACGCCGCTCCCCAGAACGTCAGGGTCGGCTCGTCGGGGCGGACAGAGGTCGAGGCGGTTGAGGGCATCACTTCATTGTAGAGGAGGGGGAACGAGTGCCCAAAGCCCGGCGACCGCGGTCGCCGGGCTTGCTTGACTTCCGCGCCGGGGAGCCGTTTCATACCGGCAACACCAACCGGGGAGGTTGTCATGCCGTGGAGGTACTACGCGCCGGCCGTCCTGGCCGCGCTTCTGGTCGCGGGGGGGCCGGTGATGACCGCACAGTCCGACGAGGGGATGTGGCTGCCCAACGACCTGCCCCGGGCGATACTCCGGGAGAAGTACGGCTTCGACCTGAGCGACGAGTTCCTCAAGAAGATCATGTCCGCGTCGGTCCGGTTCCCGTCGGCGTCCGGGGCGTTCGTCTCGCCGGAAGGGCTGGTCGTCACCAACCACCACGTCGGCTCCGACGCGCTCCAGAAGCTCAGCACGAAGGACCGCGACCTGATGCGCGACGGGTTCTATGCGAAAACCCGCGATCAGGAGTTGAAGTGCCCGGACATGGAGCTGAACGTCCTCCAGTCGATCGAGGACGTGACCGGCCGGGTGCGCGCGGCGGTGAAGCCGGAGATGAAGCCGGCCGAGGCGGCGGCCGCGCGACGCGCCGTGATGAGCGAGATCGAGAAGGAGTCGTTCACCAAGACCGGCCTGCGGTCGGACGTGGTCACGCTCTACCAGGGCGGCTCGTACCACCTGTACCGGTACAAGAAGTACACCGACGTGCGGCTGGTGTTCGCCCCCGAGCGGGGGATCGCGGCGTTCGGCGGCGACGTGGACAACTTCGAGTACCCGCGGCACTGCCTCGACGTGGCGTTCTTCCGCGCCTACGAGGACAGTAGGCCGGCGAAGACGCCGCACTACTTCAAGTGGAGCGAGACCGGGCCGAAGGAGGGCGAATTGGTGTTCGTCACCGGCCACCCGGGGACGACCAACCGGCTTGAAACCCTCGCCAAGCTCGAACACCGCCGGGACTACACGCTGCCGTACACGCTCTACCGGCTGCGGACGCTGGAGGCCGCGCTGAACCAGTACAGCGAGCAGCACCCCGAGAAGCGCCGTCAGGCCGCCAACGACCTGCACCGCGCCGCCAACTCGCGCAAGGCGTTTAGCGGGCAACTGCAAGGGCTGCTGGACCCGAAGATCATCGCGCAAAAAGAGACGGACGAGAAGAAGATGATCGAGGCGGCCGCGGTCATGATGACCTCGCCGCAACGACCCGAACCCGGCAAGCCGTTCAAGGCCACGGCCAGCCCGCCGTACTGGGACGACATCGCGGCCGTTCAGAAGACTTTCCGCAAGTTCGAGAAGGATTATTCGCTGCTCGAAACCGGGCACGCCTTCACCAGCGACCTATTCACCTTCGCCCGTCACCTGGTCCGACTGGCCGACGAGTTGCCCAAGAAGAACTCCGATCGGCTGCGCGAGTACCGCGACTCCAACCTCGACTCGCTCAAGCTCACCCTGTTCAGCCCCGCGCCGCTGTACCCGGACCTGGAGCGGCAGAAGCTCCGGGCATCGCTCACCTTCCTGGCCGAGAACCTCGGCGGCGAACACCCGGTCGTCGTCACGGTGCTCGCCGGCAAGAACCCCGAGAACCGGGCGGAAGAGCTGATCGCCGGCACCAAGCTGCTCGACGTGGCCGAGCGCAAGAGGCTGTTCGAGGGCGGCAAGAAGGCGATCGACGCCAGCCGGGACGCGATAATCCTTCTGGCGAAGGCGGTAGACGAGGAGGCCCGGCGGCTCCGCAAGCGCTACGAGGACGAGGTCGAGGAACCGGAGCGGCAGGCGTATGCCGCGATCGCCGACGCGCGGTTCCAGGCGCTGGGCAAGACCGTGGCCCCGGACGCGACGTTCACCCTGCGGGTGGCGTTGGGTCTGGTGAAGGGGTACGAGGTGGACGGCAAGCCGGTGCCGTTCCACACCACCTTCGGCGAGGCGTTCGAGAAGGCAGACGCGGTCGGCGACCGGGAGCCGTTCGACCTGCCGAAGCGCTGGCTGGAAGGCAAGGAGAAGCTCGACCTCTCGACGCCGTTCGACTTCGTGAGCACCGCGGACACGATCGGCGGCAACAGCGGTTCGCCAGTGCTCAACCGCGCCGGCGAGTTGGTCGGCATCAACTTCGACCGCAACCGGCACGGGCTGGTGCGGAACTTCGTCTATACCGAGGTGCGGGCACGGCACGTCGCCGTCCACTGCCGGGCGGTGCTGGAGGCGCTGCGGAAGCTCTACGGCGCGGAGGCGCTGGCGAAGGAACTGACCGGGACGGAGTGACGGCGACTGGGATTGTGTCGGCCGTCGGGCGGTGGCACAATCCGCGCAGGCCCGCTGGAGAGCCGCGAATGAGCACCGCCACCGCTAAGCGCTTGAAGTATCGCACCCTGGCCGACGTCCAGAAGCGGGTCGGCGATTTGCCCCCACACCGCGTCCTCGTCAACCCCGCCGCCGGGATGGCGACCGAGGCCGACCTGCTCGACAACTCGGTCACCGGAAACCGGGTGTGCGAACTGGTCGATGGCATCCTGGTGGAGAAGGCGATGGGGGCACGCGACGAATACCTGTCGTTCTGGATCGGCATCCTCATCCACAACTTCGCGGCCGAGCACCAACTCGGGGCCGTGTTCGGCTCCCAGGGGCCGGTACGGTTGAAGCTCGGGTTGGTCCGGCTGCCGGACGTCACCTTCGTGCGCTGGGACTCGGTCGAAGACACGGACGAGATCGAGGACCCCGACGGGGCGTTCCTGGAAGTGACGCCCGACTTGGCCGTCGAGGTCCTCAGCCCGAGCAACACCCGCAAGGAAATGGACATCAAGCTCGCCGAGTACGCCAAGGCCGGGGTCCGACTGGTGTGGTACGTCGATCCGGACCGGAAGGACGTGACCGTCTATCCGAAGGGCAAGGAGCGGGGCAAGAAGGTGGTCGGCCTCGGCGGAGTGCTGGACGGCGGCGACGTGTTGCCGGGGTTCACGCTGCCGGTGGCGAAGATCTTCGAGAAGCGGGCGCCCGCCAAGAAGGGCGGCCGCAAGAACAAAACGGGCCGCGGATGACCCTGGGACCGCGGCCGTCTCGGCCGCTCTTGCTACCCGAGTCCGGGGCCTTCGGCGACAGTCGAGCGCCCCGACGGGTGAAGCAAGAGCGGCCGAGACGGCC
>DASSAT010000082.1:0-2599 GCA_035699305.1 Fimbriiglobus sp.
GCTGAGAACTCCCAGCCCTTCGGGCTGAAGACAGAGCCGTCATATCACGAGCACTTCGACAGAGCACACCAAGGGGAGAGGGGAGGAAGAGAAGCCATCCACGCAACCCGGTATCACTCGACGAGGAAGACCTGGTTGGCGTGGCCGAAGCTCTTCCCGGTGCTGTTGATGGACACCACTGCCTGGCCGGCGATGGACATGCTGCCGACCACGAACTGGGCGTCGTACCGCCCCTCGCCGGCCAACTGGAAGTTCGCCCACTTGGCGTAGATGGTCCCGTTGAGGTCCACCTCGACCCCGGCCTTGCCCTGGATGGCGGCCGTTTCGGTGTTCCGCCGGCGCTGGAAGAACAGCATCCCGTTGAAAGCGCTGGTCTCGTCGTTGAGGCCCGTCAGTTTGACGCTGGCGTTGGTGGCGTTCAGGGTCATGGTGGCGAAGATGACCTGGTTCGGGTTGGGGTCGGTCGAGGCCGGGAACGAACCGCTGGTCGGGGGCAGCGGGCCGTCGAGGGCGCTCTGGGCGTCGTCGGTCGCGTCCGTGGCGCCGGGCTGGTTGTCCAGGTAGTTGCTACCGGTCAGGTAGAACATCACCCCATTGCCGGTGATCGTGCAGCTCCCGTTGGCGCGCAAGCCCTGGTTCGGCCCTGTCGGGCTGAGGACATAGACGCCGGGGTTGAATACCACCGTCGCCCCCTGGTTGATCTGGATGTCGCCGTAAACGCCCGGGTCGAGCGTCCGCGTCTCGCCGTTGGACACGGCCACGTCTGGCTGGCGGGTCCAGTCGGTGATGCTGGACACGTTGGCCTGTCGCGGGGTGGGGAGATCCCGCAGCGGGTCTGGCCCAATCGGCGCCCGGGCGAAGAGCGGGCAAGGCTCGATCGGCGTCTGGCGGGAGTAGTCGTCGTAGTCGCGGTAGTTGCCGACGACATCGACGCCGCCGCGAACCTGAATGTACCGCGCGTAAACCTTGCTGTTGTTGCTGGATGTCAGGGCGTACTGCTGGGCGCCCCAATCGACCCACTGGCCGTACTGGTCCAGGCCGGCCCCCCGGGAGTTGACGACGACCGCGCCGTTGACGAGCAGGGTGGCGCCGCCGCTGATCGCCAGCCCGGGGCGGGCGTCGGGGTCGAGCACGATCGCCCCCTCGCCGGAGGCGACCGCCTCGTACCCGGCCACCGCCCGGGCCTGCACCTGCTGGTTTTGACTGGGGCCGATCATCTGGACAAGTATCGTGCCGTGCGGGCGGGTGAGGACGACCTCGGCGTAGCGCTGGTTGCCGGCGTGCGGGCCGGTGGTCGGCGGGATGCGGACGTCGGGCGTGGCGTCTGTCATCCCGTTGTGGGTCTGGACGAATGCGACGGCCGCCGCCCGGGCCGCGTCCGCGGACTCGCCGCGCATCAGCTCCATGGCCGCGGCCAGGGCGGCGCTGTCGGCGACGCTCTGGGTCGCCCGGTGCGACGCCATCATCAGGCCGCTGTCGATCACCAGACCGAGCATCCCCAGCAGGGTCGTCAGGAGCAGCGCGAACATCACGATGATCTTGCCGGGGCGGCGGGCGGCAGTGCTCACGGCGGTCTCCTCAGTGGGCGATCGGCATGGTGGAGGAGGCGCTCAGCGGGATCGCCGGCGCCCCGAGGACGAAGGTCACCATCGGCTGGTAGTCGCTGGTCACGGTGAACCGGACCCGGTCCCCGACCGTGTTGCCCCCGTCGAGCCACTCGACCCGGACCCGGGTCTGGCTGGGCGGGCAGTTGACCAGGACCGGGCTGGCCGCGGCGACCGCCCGGTACGCATCGACGCCGGCGGGCGTGGCGAGGCTGCAATCGATGGTGTTCGGCCCCCACGACCCGCCGTTCCACCCGCCCTGGGCGAGTTCGCCGTGGACGATCGCCTGCCGCGCCCCCTGCCGCGCCGCCTGGGACAGGGCGTTGAACCGCAGGACGCCGACGCCCAGGTCGATCGCCCCGAGCACGAGGGTGAGGAACACCGGGATGACGATCGCGGCCTCCACGGTGACTGCCCCGCGCCGGTGTGTCCGTTGCAAACGAATTCCGACTCCCACGACGACCTCCTCGCGGCCTACCGGATGACCCGCATCGTCACCGCGGACCGGATGGTCAGCGAGGACGGGATGCCAGGCCAGGACGTGACGGTCTGGAACGATGCGTAAGTCGCCTCCACGCGGACCCGCCGCAGCCCGGTCCGCTCGACCGTGACGGTGGTGGCGGTCGTCAGGTCGGCGGGGTCGTAGCCGATCTGGTTGGTCATCTCGTCCCGGGCCGTCTCCTGGACCCGGGCGTTCCAGGCTGCCTGCGCGGCGGGGACGTAGGGGGTCATGATCGCGTACTCCGCGCCGGCCCGGGCGGCGTTGGTGACGGCGACGTGGTAGTACGCGAACCGGCCGAAGTCGATCAGCCCCAGGACGATCAACAGGAGCACCGGGAGGACGACGGCGAACTCCGCCGCGCTCGCCCCGCACCGCCGTCGAGAACAGCCTGCCGCTCGCATGACCGCCTCCCCGCTCCGATCCGGTCTAGAGAAAGCTCAAGTTCCTCATTGCGCCGTCTTATTCCCTCCCCCCTTGGGGGGGAGGGAAACCT
>DASSAT010000083.1:0-3703 GCA_035699305.1 Fimbriiglobus sp.
CTGAGCCTCCGCGGCCCGGACCGGGCGAGGCTCCAGGAGTTGGCGAGCGCGGTCGTCAAGCGGATGGAGGCCAGCCCGCACTTCACCGACGTGGACACCAACGCCGCGTCGCGCAACCCGGAGCTTCAGGTCCGCATCGACCGGGACAAGGCGGCCGACCTCGGCGTGTCGGTGCAGTCATTGGCGTCCGCCCTCGGCCTCATGGTCGGCGGCGAGCCGGTGAGCAAGTACAAGGAGGGGGCGGAGCAGTACGACGTGTGGCTGCGGGCGGCGCTGCCGAGCCGGGACCGGCCGGCCGCGATCGCGGCGCTGACGGTCCCCGGCCGCGACAGCCGGCCGGTGGAGCTGCGTAACCTCGCCTACCTGGACGCGCAGCGCGGCCCGGCGACGATCGAGCGCTACAACCGTCAGCGGCAGGTGGCCGTCACGTGCAACCTCGCCCCCGGGGTCGCGCTGGGCAACGCTCTGCCGGAAGTCGATGCCTACGTCAAGGAGTTGAACCTGCCGCCGGAGTACCGCTACGAGTTCCTCGGCGAGGCGAAGCTGATGGCCGACTCGAACTCGAACTTCGCGCTGGCGTTCCTCCTGGCATTCGTGTTCATGTACATGATCCTGGCGGCGCAGTTCGAGTCCCTAGTCCACCCGATCACGATCCTGCTGGCGGTGCCGCTGACGCTGCCGTTCGCGCTCTTGTCGCTGTTGTTCCTGCAAACGCCGCTGGACGTGTATGCGATGATCGGGCTGTTCATGCTGTTCGGCATCGTGAAGAAGAACGGCATCTTGCAGGTGGACTACACGAACGTGCTGCGGGCGCGGGGGCTGCCGCGGGACGAGGCCATCTTGAAGGCGAACGAGGCCCGGCTGCGGCCGATCCTGATGACGACGGTCATGCTGGTGGCGGCGATGACCCCGATCGCGCTGGGCCGCGGCCCCGGGGCCAGCGCCCGGGCCAGCATGGCGAAGGTGATCCTCGGCGGGCAACTCTTGTCGCTGCTGTTGTCGCTGCTGGTGACGCCGGTGGCATACTCGCTCTGGGACGACCTGACGAGGCGGCTGCGGCGCTTCGCCGGCTGGTTCACCCGGCGGCGTGGCAAGTCTGGACCCGCGGCGTCCGGCCTTGCGAGCGAGACGGTGGTGGAGGTGCCGTTGGAGTTGGTCCCGGTCCCGAGCGGCAACGGGACGAACGGCCATCACGCGGCCAAGCCACACGAGGTGGTGTGAGCGAGCGCAGTTCGCGTAAACGTGACTGAAGCTCGCCGGACGGCCTACTCCTACTCTGCCCCGGGCGATACCTCCGCCCGCGACAGGTTCAGCGCCAGCAGCCGGGCCAGCAGCTCGTCGTCGGACAGGTCGGCCGACCAGCCGTAGGCCGCGGACACCGCCTCGTCGAGCCGCTTGTGGGCGGCGGCCAGCCACGCCGGCCGCTCGTTGTACAGATTCGTCAGGGTGCGCTTTTTGAGCTGGGCGGCCGATGCCGCGTCCTTCGGGACGAGCCGCGGGTAGCGGACGGTGCCGACGCCGCCGACACTCCCTCCCCCTTGAGGGGGGAGGGTTAGGGTGGGGGTGATGGTCGCCGGATCGACGTATCGCCGCCACGGCCCGTCGGCAGACCCGGGGAACGTCAGCACCTCCTCGCGGACCCACTCCGGCGGGTTGAACATTCCATAGGTGTCGAATCAATCGACTGCTGGTTTCGAACCTTTCTTACCCGACCCCTTCACCACCTTGGGAGGGACCGGAGGTGCGGGGGGTTGAGACTGGGCTACTGCCATCGCGCGGCCCAGAAGGGGCGTCAAGAAGTTGCGAAAGCTGAGTTCCGCCGAAGGCTCCGTGTACCGACCGTTCGGACCATCCGTCCGCGAGGACATCAGGAGACAGGCGCCGTCATACAACCGCTCGCGGACGAGTTTGGTGAGCAGTATCTCGTACCGCCTCGCGTACGAAGCGTCCCGGAACTCGGGAAACACCTTGAAGTGCGATTCGCTGGCCCTTACGGGCCGGGTGGACTCCGGTGTGTCCTCGAGGAGCATGAGATATCCCAGCCACGGCGGCGTCGAGGGAGCGAACGCCCCCTGGCGAAAGGCCGCCCACAGGTCCGTGGCGTTACCCAGAGCTTCCTCCGTGCGGTTGTTGAAGTTGTTCCCGAATGACCCGACCTGAGACTTGAACTCGGCGCCCGCGATTAACTTCCCGTCGGCCACGATGAGTAGGTCCCAGTCCTTCTCGGGGCGGAACCACCCGGGCACCTCGGTCCGGGCTTGGGCGAAGATCGTGGCGTTGTTCAACCCGGCCGCGATCAGCAATTCGCGGACGAGTTCGATGAACCCGTCCATCTGCTTGCCGCCCGTCACCGCACCGCGCGTGCCCCGGTCCTTGGCCGCGCTGTCCTCCCCGCCCTGCCGTTGGGCCTGGGCGTCACGCACCCGCCAGAAGTGGGCCACCGCCCCGGTCAGCTTTCGCTCCAGGTCGTGCAAGATCGCGTCACTCATCGGCCGCGCCCGTCCTGTAGCTCGATGGTGGGGGTCGTGAAAAGCCCGGCCGTCTTGGCCCGGACCCGTTTGTAGGCGTATGCCAGGTAGTCAGGGTCGATCTCGAACCCGATGCTGTTCCGCCCGGTCTGGGCGGCCGCGAGTGTCGTGGTCCCGGTCCCGAGGAAGGGGTCGAGGACCGTGTCGCCCGCGAACGAGAACATGCGGACGAGCCGCACCGCGAGTTCGAGCGGGTAAGGGGCCGGGTGGTGGCGGGTCGAGGCGCCGGTCAGTCCGGTCCAGATTTGCTGGAACCAGCGCTTGTGGTCTTCCTCTGAGATGATGCTGAGCAGGCGGGTGGGGAGGTCCGGCGTCCGATACCCGCCGGGCTTGCGCTGCATCAGAATGTACTCGACGTCGTTCTTGATGACCGCGTTCGGCTCGTACGGCTTGCCGAGGAACGCCGCCCCGTTCCCCTCGGCCTCGAACTGTGCGTTCGCGATCTTGTGCCAGATGATCGGCGCGAGGTTATCGAACCCGATCGCCCGGCACCGCTCCTGAATCGACGCATGCAGCGGAACGACGGTGTGCCGCCCGCCGTTCTGCCGCCGCGACAGGCAGACGTCGCCGACCACGCAGATCAGCCGCCCACCGGGCACCAGTGCATCGAAGGACTGCCGCCAAACCTTATCCAACTCACCGAGGAACGTTTCGTACGCCTCGACGTATCCCAACTGACCTTCGACGCGGTTGTACTCCTTCAGGGTCCAGTAGGGTGGGGAGGTCAACACCAGATGAACGCTGGCGGGTTCGACTGCCATTGCTCGGGCATCACCGAGACGCATCTCGTGGCGGGAGGGAATCTGACCGAGCGCCTGTTCGATCTGAGCGGTCAGCGACCGGTCCTTCGCGACCCGCGGGATGTCCTTCTGCGGGTCCGCCAAGTCGGCGATGGCAGACGGAACGAACTCTTCAAGGGTCTCGACCCCAGGCGATCGGGACGGTGTGACGGGTCGGGCCATCAGCAGTCGCCCTATGAAGTACGGATCGGCCACAGCGGGATTCTAATCCAGCGGGTCACTCCCTTGCGAGGTCGGTCCGACCCCTACCCGAATTCGGTGGTGGTGCCCCCTTCTCGAACGTGAACCACGTCCCGGACGGATCGGCGTCGGACGGCCGCGGGTGGCCGAGCAGGTCGCACAGGTCGAGGAAATGTTGCTGGTAAGCGCTCTTCA
>DASSAT010000084.1:0-6616 GCA_035699305.1 Fimbriiglobus sp.
CCATCTCCCGCCCGGTGGGCCTCGAAGACTCGGCCCACCCTACACGAGTTTCGCGCGTGCGTGGCACGTGGATTGAAGCAGTGAGGTCGCACCCTCGCCGACTCCTCACCGGGTTCTCATCGCCCGCGGTCTAGCACGTCGGCACCGCGGCGGGCGCCCGCCCGCGCGGGGCAGGTCAACCGTCTCCCGGAGGTGCGGGATGAAATCGCGCTGGCTCCCCCTCATCGCCCTCGGCTTCGGATCGCTCGCCCTGGCCGCGGACTGGCCACAGTACCGCGGGCCGACCCGCGACAACAAGATCGCAGACTTCAGCCCGCCCGCGTCGTGGCCCAAGGAACTCAAGCAGGTGTGGAAGGTCCCGGTCGGCGACGGCGTCTCCTCGCCCGCGCTGGTCGGCGACAAGCTCTACGTCTTCACCCGGGAAGGGGATAACGAGGTGATCCGCTGCGTGGACGCGGCCACCGGCAAGGAGGTGTGGAAGGACCAGTACGAGGCGAAGGCCGTCACCGGTCCGGACCGGGGGTATCAAGGCCCGCGTAGTTCGCCCGCGGTCGGCGACGGCAAGGTCTGCACCCTGGGCGTCTGGGGCGTCGTGTCCTGTCTCGACGCGGACACCGGCAAGGTCGTCTGGCGGAAGGACACCAAGCTCTGGCCCGCATTCCACACCTCGACCTCGCCGATCATCCTGGACGGCGCCTGCATCGTCCACGTCGGTGGCGGCGGGGGAGGCATGGGCGGCCGGGGCAAGGGCGGGCCGGGCAAGGGTCCGGGCAAGGGTCCGGGCAAGGGCGGGCCGGGTAAGGGCGGCGGGCGTATGGGCGGGGGCAAGGGCGAGGTGACGGCGCTCGACCTGACCACCGGCGAGCCGAAGTGGAAGTGCACCGGAGACGGCCCGTCCTACAGCTCCCCGGTCGTGGCGACGCTCGGCGGGGTCAAGCAGGTCGTCGTCCTGACCGACCAGAACCTGGCCGGCATCGCCGCGACCGACGGCAAGTTGCTGTGGCAGACCCCGCTCCGCGGCCAGCGCTACAGCACAGGCACCCCGGTCATCGACGGGGACACGGTGATCTGCATGGGGACCGCCTTCGCCATCTCGAAGGATGGGGACAAGTTCGCGGCCAAGCAGGTGTGGAAAGGGCAAGCCCCGCACACCTACAACACGCCGGTCCTCAAGGACGGCTTGCTGTACGGGCTGACGGGTTCGGGCCGGGAGACCCACTTCTACTGCCAGGACGCGAAGTCCGGCAAGGTGCTCTGGACCGACGACACCCGCCGCGGCGAGTGCGGGGCGGTGCTGGACGCCGGGCCGGTGCTGCTGGCCCTGACCAGCGACACCCAGTTGGTCGTGTTCAAGCCGAGCAAAGATGGCTACGAGGAGGTGGCCAAGTACAAGGTCGCCGACTCCCCGACCTGGGCGTACCCGATCGTCGATGGCAAGCGGGTGTTCGTGAAGGACCGCGACTCGCTGGCGCTGTGGACGATCGAGTAGGGTGCGGTGTCGTAGGCACACTCCGTGTGCCGTTCTTCCTGGACGGGCGAAGAACGGCACACGGAGTGTGCCTACTACATTAAGAGGCGGCCGGCTTCGCCGCGGCCGGGACCGGCTGGCCGTCCGGGACCGTCTCCACCGCCACCTCACCGTTCACCGGCACCAGGGCCACCTCCTGGCCGGGCAGCACCGGCTTGTGGTCGTCGTGGCGCGCCCGCTTCCGGCGGCTGACCGTCCACTCGATCACGTAGTAGAAGACCGGGGTCAGGAACACGCCGAAGAGCGTCACCCCCAGCATCCCGCTAAACACCGCAATCCCCAGCGTCTGCCGCATCTCTGCCCCGGCCCCGACCGCCCACACCAGAGGCAGCACCCCGAGGATGAACGCGAAGCTGGTCATCACGATCGGCCGCAGCCGTAGCTGCACGGCTTCGAGCGTTGCCGCGCGCAGCGGCATCCCGGCCTTGCGCCGCTGCTCGGCGAACTCCACGACCAGGATGGCGTTCTTCGACGCCAGCCCGACCAGCACGATGAACCCGACCTGGGTGAAGATGTTCACCTCCGGCGCCGCGCTGACGTACCCGGACAGGCTGAACAGCCACACCCCGGCGACCGACGACAGCAGACACATCGGCACCACTAGGATGATCGTCAGCGGCAAGGACCAGCTGTCGTACAGCGCCGCCAGCACCAGGTACACCAGGATCACCGCCCCGATGAACGCGAAGATTGCCTTGCTCCCCTCCAGCGTTTGCAGGTAGAACAGCTCGGTCCACTCGATCGCCGCCTGCGGCGACCGGACGCGGTCGAACGCCCGATCCACCGCCGCGATCCCCTCGCCGGTGCTCACCCCCGGCGGCAGGTTGCCGTTGACCGACGCGGCCGGGAACGTGTTGTACCGCTGGATCACCAGCGGGCCGGTGATGTTCTCGATCGTCGCCACGGTGCCCAGCGACACCATCTCCCCGCGGTCGTTGCGGACCTTCAGGTTGCGGATCGTCTCGGCCGACATGCGGAACGGGGCGGCGGCCTGGATGTTCACCTGCCAGTTGCGGCCGAACCGGTTGAAGTCGTTGACGTACAACCCGCCCAGGTTCGCCTGGAGGGTGGTGAAGATGTCGTCCAGCGGGATGCCCAGCTGCTTGGCCTTGGTTCGGTCGATGTCCACGTACAGCTGCGGGATGTTGGCCCGGAAGACGCTGAACGCGGTCCCGGCGTTGGGGTCCTTGCGGATCTCGGCGATCAGGGCCACGACTTGTTGCTGCAACCCTTCCGGCCCGAGGTCGCCGCGGTCCTCGACCATCACCCGGTAGCCGCCGGCCGTCCCGAGGCCCGACACCGGCGGCGGCGGGAACGCCACGATCTGCGCGTCCCGGACCTGCTGGCGGAGCTTGGCGGTCATCTTGGCGAGGATCACGAACCCGTTCTGCTGCGGGTCGTTCTTGCGTTTCTCGAAGTCGTCGAGCAGCACGAACATGGTGCCGAAGTTCGGCCCGTTGGCCCCGAGGACAAACGACATCCCACCGATCGTTACCGTGTGCGAGACGCCGGGGATCGACCGCGTGATGCGGTCCACGTTTTCCAGCACCTCCCGGGTCCGCTGCGCCGACGCGGCGTCCGGCAACTGGATCGACACCAGCAGGTAGCCCTTGTCCTGCGACGGGATGTACCCGGTCGGCGTCTCGGTGAATCCCCGGTACGTCAGGTACAACAGGCCGCCGTAGAGCAAGAGCACGATCAGGCAGAGCCGCAACAGCCACCCGACCGACCGCCGGTAGCCGAGGGTGGCCTTGTCGAAGAGCCAGTTGAACCCGCGGTAGACGAACCGCAACAGCCAGTTGAAGGTCGGCCCGAGCAGCCAGCCGACGATGATGCCGGGGAGGAAGTACGGCAGGTGCCGGCCAACGTACTCGGCGTAGCCGCGAGCCATCGCCTCGTAGTCGCCAGCGGGGTAGGTCGGCGCCCCGGCCGGGACGAACGGCAAGGGGCCGAACACCGCGTCCGCCAGCCGGAACCCGGCCCACCCGAGCAGCACCCCCCAGCCCCACCGCGGCAGCGTCTCGGTGACGTGCTTGCCGGCCTCGTGCCCCTTGAAGATCATCGCCGCCCGCGACGGCGTCAGGGTCAGGGCGTTGACCGCCGAGATCATCATCGCGCTGGAGATGGTCAGCGCGAACTGCCGATAGAACTGGCCCGTCACCCCGCCAAGGAAGGCGCTGGGCAGGAACACCGAGCTGAGCACCAGGGTGATGGCCACGACCGGGCCGGTGATCTCCTGCATCGCCTTGAGCGTCGCCGAGCGCGCGTCGTACCCCTGGGCGATCCACCGCTCGACGTTCTCCAGCACCACGATGGCGTCATCCACCACGATGCCGATCGCCAGCACTAGCCCGAACAGGGTCAGGTTGTTCAGGCTGAAGCCGAAGGCGTACAGGACCGCCAGGGTGCCGATCAGCGACACCGGCACGTCGATCATCGGCAGGATCATCGCCCGCCAGTCCTGGAGGAACAGCAGCACCACGGCCGCCACCAGGATGACGGCGTCGATCAGGGTGACGAACACCTCGTCCACCGACTGGCGGATGTACGGGGTGGTATCGTAATGAACGGCCATGTTCACGCCGGGGGGGAACCGCTTCTCCATCTGCCTCAGCACGGCCTTGGCCCGGTCGGCGGTGTCCAGGGCGTTGGACCCCGGGAGCTGGAAAACGGCGACACCGACGCCCGGCATCCCGTCCATGTAGTTGTTGATGTCCCGGGACCGGGCGGTCAACTCGACCCGGGCCACGTCCTTGAGCCGGACCACCGGGCGGGTGGTCATGTCCACCCCGGCCAGCGGCGGGGTGGCGATCATCCCGGCGCCGCCGGCCGCGGCCCCGGCGGCGCCGGCGGCACCGACCTTGACGATGATGTTCTTGAACTGCTCGACGTCTTCCAGCCGGCCGAGGGTGCTCAGCGTGTACTGGAACGCCTGTCCCGGCAGGGCCGGCTCCTGCCCGAGTTGGCCGGCCGCTACCTGCACGTTCTGTTCGCGGATCGCCTTGACCACGTCCGGGACGGTCAGGTTGTGCGCCGCCAGCAGGTCCGGGTCCAGCCACGCCCGCATCGAGTAGTCCTGCTGGCCGAAGACGATCACGTCCCCGACCCCGGACACCCGGGCCAGCGCGTCGCGCACCTGGATGGTGGCGAAATTTGACAGGTACAGCTGGTCGCGGCTGTTGTCCTTGGAGTAGAAGCTGGCGACCAGCAGGATGTCCGAGGACCGCTTGCGCAGCGACAGCCCGGTCCGCTGGATCTCCGGCGGCAGCTGCGGCAGGGCGAGGCTGACCCGGTTCTGGACGAGCACCTGAGCGTCGTTGAGGTTGGTGCCCAGCTCGAACGTGACCATCAGGCTGTACGATCCGTCGTTGCCGCACGTGCTGGACATGTACAGCATCTTCTCGACGCCGTTGACCTGCGACTCGATCGGGGCGGCGACGGTGTTGGCGACCACCTGGGCGTTGGCCCCGGGGTAGTTGCACGTCACCTGGATGGTCGGCGGGGCGATCTCCGGGTACTGGGCGATCGGCAGCACGGCCAGCGCCGCCAGCCCGAACAGGACGATGACGATCGAGATTACCCAGGCCAGCACCGGGCGGTCGATGAAGACGCGTGCGAACACAACCACCTCCGGTGGCAAATCCCAAATCCCAAGCACCAAATCCCAAACGAGACAGACGACCTATGCCGAGGGTTATGACTTAGCCGGAGTCTTCGGGTCCGGCTCTTGTTTGGGATTTGGTGCTTGGGATTTGGGATTGATTTCCCCGGGTTGCGGGTCCACGACCGCCCCCGGCTGCACCCGCATCAGCCCGTGGATGACGATGCGGTCGTCCGGCGAGAGTCCCTTGTCCACCACCCGCAGCCCGTCGGAGAGCGGGCCGAGTTCCACCTGCCGGACTGTCACCCGGTTATTCGCGCCGACCACGTAGACCACCTTGCGGGCCTGGTCGGTCGTCACCGCCTCGTCGGGGATGAGGATGGCGTCGATCCGGGTGGCCAGCGGGATGCGGCCGCGGACGAACATCCCCGGGGCCATCAGCCACGGCGGCCCGGGGTTGGCGAACGTGCCGCGAATCTGCAACGACCCGGTCCCGGGGTTGAGCCGGTTGCTGATGAAGTCGAGCGTCCCCTTGTGCGGGTAGCCCTCCTCCCCCTTGAGCTGGATCTCGGCCGGGATGCCCCCCTCTCGGGCGGACTTGAACTTCCCCTCCCGGATCAGCCGCCGGTAGAACAGCACGGTCTGTTCGTCCACATCGAAGTAGGCGTAGATCGGGTCGGTCGAGACGATGGTGGTCAGCACCGTACCCTGGCTGGTGCCGCCGGTAACCAGGTTCCCCTCGGTGACGTAGATGCGGTCCACCTGCCCGGAGATGGGGGCCTCGACGCTGGTGTAGTCGAGGTTGAGCTGGGCGCGGGCGACCGCCGCCTCGGCCGCCAGCCGGTTGGCTGCTGCCACCTCCTTCTGGGCGAGGGCCGTCTGCAACTCCTCGACGCTGATGCTCCCTCGGGCCTTGTCCGCCCGGGCCGCGTTGGCGGTTGCCAGTTGGAGCTGCGCCGCGGCGGTCTTCAGGTCCGCCTTGGCCTTGTCCAACTCGACCTGGTACGGGGCCGGGTCGAGTTGGACCAGCTTGTCGCCGGCCTTCACCACGTCGCCGTCCTTGAACAGGACCTTCTGGATGTACCCGTTGACCCGGGCGCGCAGGTCCACCGCCTGGACGGCCGCCAGGTTGCCGGTCAGGTCGGTGAACTGGTCCACGGTCTTGACGACCGGCTTGGCGACGGTGACGGCCGGCGGCGGCGGCGCCGGCGGCGGGGCGGCCCGGCGGTTGGTACACCCGACCGCGGCGACGAGCAGCACGACCGACAGCCCACGGTTCATACGACCCCTCGCGCAAGCGGCCCCGCGGACGGGGCGGTGGCAATAGTAGTTACCGGACAAGAGCGCCGGGCTAACAGGATAGCCGGCGAACCCGGAGCCTCGTAGGGTGGGTCAAGCGGCGCTTCGCCGCGCCGACCCACCATTGCGCCCGCTCCGAGCCGCGACCGTCAGGGAGCGGTCCCCCTCCGCGACCGTCAGGGAGCGGT
>DASSAT010000085.1:0-2096 GCA_035699305.1 Fimbriiglobus sp.
ACAAGGACAAGGCAGACGGGGAACGCGACATGCTCGCGAAGATCGCCGAAATGGAGGAACCGGATCGCGCTATGGCCGAGCGGTTCCATGCCATCATCAAAGCCAGCGCGCCAGCCCTCGCGCCGAAACTCTGGTACGGGATGCCCGCATATGCCAAGGACGGCAAGGTCGTCTGCTTCTTCCGCGACACGCAGAAGTTCAAAGAGCGGTACATGACGCTCGGCTTCAACGAGGACGCGAACCTCGACGATGGCGCCATGTGGCCGATCGCCTTCGCGCTGAAGGGGTTGACCGCCACCGAAGAGGCAAGGATCGGCGCGCTGGTGAAGAAAGCGGTGAGCTGAGGCACGCCGGACCGGACGCTGCACCAGCCCCGATCTACGAATGCGCTGTGGCGTTAGTCACCCGCACACCCGGTTGTCGCACGGTTCGCCGCGCTCGAACCGGACGCGGCGCGGCGTGGCGGGATTCCCGCAGGCGTGATACGATCCCTTCATCGCAGCCCCGTGAGCGGAGGTGCCGGATGCCGGCCAGCATGAAGGATTTCGGGATCGACCAACTCGGCGTCGAGGACCGCCTCGCGCTGGCGGAGGAGATCTGGGAGAGCGTCGCGGCCGAAGTGGAGGCCGCGCCGTTAACGGAGGCCCAGCGCCGCGAGCTGGAGCGGCGCCTCGCCGACAGCATCGCCCGGCCTGACGCGGTGACCCCCTGGGAGGTGGTCAAGGCCCGGGCCTTGGCGAGGGCGAAGCGGTGAGCCTTCCCGTCGTCCTGCGCGACGAGGCCCAGACCGAGTTCGATGAGGCGTTCGACTACTACGAAGGTCAGCGGTCCGGGCTGGGCGTTACCTTCGTCGAGCGGGTACAGAAGGTATTCGACCGGATCGCGGCCAACCCGAAACTGCACGCGGTCGCGCTGGCCGACGTCCGCAAGGCGGTCGTCACGGGCTTCCCGTACTGCGTCTACTACCGGCCCGACGACACCCGAGTCGAAGTCCTGTCCGTGTTCCATACGTCCCGCGACCCGTCAATTTGGCAACGGCGGGTGTGACCCGGGGCATCGCCCGAGAATACTCCGCCCACGGTCCGAGTTGAGGCCGGGCCGAAACCGGGTCAGGCGATCAGAGGAGGTGTGTTGCCGCCTTGATCGCCTCACTGCCCCTCCCGCCGGCGGAAGACCGCGGCCATCAGGTTGTCCACCGGGGCGTACTGGTCGGTCAGCAGCACCCCGGCGTCCTTCGCCAGCAGCCGCTCCATCTCACCCGGCCGCAGCCGGTGCGTGTACGGCTTGACCGGGCCCAGCCGCGCCAGCGACCCCAGGTCCAGCGGCCGGTCCGACGCATAGATGACGTACACCTGCTGCCCGTCCGGGTCGTACTCGGGGTGCGGCGAGACCAGCTCTACGTTGTCGAACGTCTTCCGTAGTGTCTGCACCGCCGACCGCCACAGCCGGCCGTCCTCCAGCCGGTCGATCACCGTCAGCAGGTACACCCCGCCCGGCGCCAGCGACTTGCGGACTAGCTCGTTGAACTCCCGGGTCAGCAGGTGCGCCGGCACGCTCAGGTCGTTGACCGCGTCCAGCGTGACCAGGTGGTAGTGCCCGGCCGGCGCCACCTCCGCGAGGAACTGCCGGCCGTCCATGTTGACCGTGCGGATGCCCCAGGCCGGGTCGAGGGCCAGGTACTCGTAGGCGACCGCCGTCACCCCGGGGTCGATCTCGACCACGTCCACCGCCGCGGTCGGCACCTGGACGCGGGCGCAGCGCGGGAAGGTGTACCCGCCGCCGCCGATCACCAGCACCCGCTGCCCGGCCGGGTGGTCGGCCGCCACCGCCCGCAGGAGTTCCAGCTGCGTCTGCTCGTGGACGTAGTGCAGGTAGCGCGGGTCATCGGCCTTCACCTTGGAGTGGATGAGGTAGTCCAGCACCAGCACCTTGACCCCCGGCTCCTTCTCGTCGTCGTGGACGCGGATGGTGTAGTAGTTGGTCTCCCGGGCGATGTCGGTGTTGTGCGGCGTGAAGACAACGAACCCGACCGCGACCGCCCCGGCGACCAGGCTGGCCGGGTAGAGCAGGGCCGGCCGCGCCCACACCCGCGCGGC
>DASSAT010000086.1:0-9777 GCA_035699305.1 Fimbriiglobus sp.
CAAGAGCGTCACCCGGCCGGTGGCATCGCCCCCGGCTGGTGTAGCTAACCCCCCACCCTAACCCTCCCCCCCAAGGGGGGAGGGAGATATAGTTTCGCCCGGTGCCAGCACCGGCTCCCGCCGCGCCGACCGGACGGTGCGGTAGGCGATGTATCCCACCAGGAACACAAACGGGACGGCCACCAGCGCGAGCACCCGCATGGCGATCTTGTAGTGGCCCGACCGCTCGTCGTAGGCGAAGCACAGGAAGGCGACCTTGTCGGCCAACGTGCCGACCGTTCCGTGGGACGCTTCGACCACCGCCCGGCGGACGGTCGTCGGCTGGAAGCTGATCCCGAGCAGGTAGCGGGTGATCTTGCCGTCCGGTGCCAGGAACACCACGCCCGGGGCGTGCTGGTAGTCGTACTCCCTGGCCCGCGCGCCCATCACCCGGCCGTCCGCGGTGATCCACTGACCGGCGTCCCCGTCGTAGCGGTACTCCCGGCCGCGCTGACGCAGCGTGTACTTGAACCCGACTGCGTCGGCCAGCCGGTGGATCGTCCGGTCCGCCTCGGCGAGGTCGGTCCCCTGGCCGTGGCTGGCGGTGAGGAACCACACCCCGGGCTGGTCCTCCGGCCGGCGGTCGTACTCGGCCAGGAACGCCGACCGCCGCGGCCGGCCGAGGCTGTGCGGGTCCTCCTTCGGGTCGATACTGACGACGACCAGGTTGAACGGCCCGCCAGCGACGAAGTTCGGGTCCGACTTGTGGACGCCCTTGAGGGCGTCGAGCAGGCCGATGAGCACCTCGTTGCACAGCCGGGGGCAGCGGTAGTAGGCCAGCACGAGGATCGTCGGCTTGCCGCCAGCCAGCTCGCGGAGCGTCACCGGTTGAGCCAGGTGGTCGTACAGGGTCAGGTCGAGCGGGGCGTACTCGCCGAGCCGCTGGACGTAATCGACGTCCTCGGGGTTGGGCGGCCCGGCGTCGCCGGGGATCGGCGCCTTGCCGTAGGACATCCGCTGCGCCGCCGCGGGGGCGGCGGCGAGCAGGGCGACGGTCAGGGCGATCGCGGCGGTGCGGGTCATCGGTCCGGTCTCTGGTTCCCCTCTCCCCGCTGGGGAGAGGGGTTAGGGGTGAGGGGTCGGAGCCTCACCCACGATCTAGGTCTCTGGTCAACCGTGAAGGTTTACCCCTCACCCCCGGCCCCTCTCCCCAGCGGGGAGAGGGGAGAATAGAGTCACTTCTTCTCCGGGTGCTTGTGTTCCTTGTGCCCCTCGCCCGTGTTCGGGCTGGGGGAGACCGGGACCGGGAACGGCGGCTTGCCGCCGCGGCCGGCGTTCGACATCCGGGCGCGGCCGACGGTCGTCTCCGGGATCGTGATCGGGTCCTTGCGGACCGGCAGCGTGAGCTTGCCCGCGGCCACCATCTTGATCGCCTCGTTGACCGGCACCCGGGCCAGCGTGTGGGCCGCGTCGGCCCAGCCGTAGGTGGCCAGCACCTTCTCGCCCTTCACCGGGTCGAAGTAGTGGCCGACGTAGTTCTCCGGCCGCAGGTCCTCCGGCCGGACGGCGATGGGGTTGTTCCCCTCCGGGTCCGGCAGCTTCGACCGGTAGAACTCCGGGTCGGGTCCGCCTGCCTTGTTGAGCGTCTGGTACAGGTGCTCGCGGCGCGGCTGGGCGGTGCCGCTGGGCTGGTCGAGCGGCTCCGGGTTCGTCGAGCTGATCTGACCCGCCCGTTTGTTCCAGTTCGTCGTCTCCTCCGCGGTCGCCAGCGGGTTCTGCTGCCTGGCCTTCGCCAGCTCGGCCTGCTCACCGCTCATGACCACCGAGAACAGCCCGGTGACCAGCAGGTACGCCAGCGCCAGCACGGCCACCACCGCGGCCGGCACATACAGGATGTTGCGGACGCGGAACCGGTCCGGCTCGTGGCCGGCGCGGACGCTCTGCTCGTTGGCGCCGGGCGGGCCGGTCTCGTGGCCCGGGCCGCTGGCCCCGGACAAGGAGACCAGCATCGCCGTCAGCGGGTTGTCCTCGTGCGGCCCATGCGGGTGCGGGGTGCTCATTGGTCAGCCTCTCCGAGTGTAGTAGGCACACTCCGTGTGCCGTTCTTCAGACGGCACACGGAGTGTGCCTACTACGTTGTCAGTGTTGACCCCAGGTCGCCAGGAACCGGGTCTCGCGGTTCTCCGGCAGCAGCGGCCGGGTGCCGAGTTGGGCGGCGTAGGCCAGCCCCCACACGCCGCCGAGGCCGACGACCGCCGCCACCGCCATCGGGACGTACAGCCCGCCCTCCGGGTGCGGCACCGCTGGGACGATCCACCACAGCACGTCCAGGGCGCACACCGTCAGCAACAGCCACGCCATCCGCCGCATCGCCCGCGGGCTGGTCTTCATCTCTCGGAACAGGAAGACGATGAACGGCAGGAACCAGTGGAACCCCATCAGCACGTAAGCCAGCACTTCCCACCCGTGGCCGCCGCGCTTCACGTAGTAGGTGATCTCCTCCGGCAGGCCGCCGGCCCAGATCAGCATGTACTGGCAGAACGAGGCGTACGCCCAGAGCATGGTGAACCCGTACAGCATCGACCCGATGTCGATGCGGAACTTGTTCTTGACGATCGCCATCACCCCCGGCTTGTCGGCGTTGAGGGCGTAGAACGTTAGCACCCCGGCCGAGATGGCGCCGATGAACGAGTTCATGCCGAACACCACCGGGAACATGCTCGACGCCCAGGTCGGCTCGACCGACATGATCCAGTCGGTGACGGCGAACGTGCCGCTGAGCGCCCAGACGATCATCCCGGGGCCGGAGATGCCCTTGAGGTTGTACCGGGCGTTCGGGTCGTCGGTCTCGTCGGCCCGCCGGCCCCACTTCAGGAGGAAATGGGCGAGGACATACCAAATCACGAAGTAGAGCACGAACCGGACGATGACGAAGGCCGGGTTCAGGTAGTCGGCGATCTTCTCCCGCGCCTCCTCGACCGCCAACTCGGGCACTTTCAAGGTCGCCGCGGCCTCCGGGGCGGTGCCGGTGGTCCAGGTCTTGTCGGCCCACCAGAACGGCGAGACCGTCTGGGTGGTCGCGGCGGACCCCTCCTCCCCGCCCGCGGAGACGTTGATGAACAGACTCACCAGGATCGGCACCCCCAGCAGCGCGACGACCGGCAGGGTGCGCATCGCTGCCTGGAACGACCGCCGCAGCACCAACTGCCAACTGGCGGTCGTCAGGTAGCCGAGCGTCATCAACCCGATCGACCCGAACGGGACGAACAGGATCGTCACCCACCCGACGAGGTACGCCAGGAAGAAGTCCTGCCACCCGTTGTGGGCGGTGCCGCGGTTGATGAGCCCGAGCACCACGTACGCGCCGAGCCCGACTGCGGTGGCGATCAGGGCCAGCCGGCGGACCGGCGTCGCGTCGGTCGGCGGGATCGAAATGGGTTCGGCGGCGTGGTGGCCGCCGTCGTGGGTGGCCGTGCTCACTTCTTCCCCCCTGCCTTCAGTTGCGCGAGCGCCTCGCCGGAGAGCTTTCCCTCCGGGACCTTCTGGCTCAGCTGGAGCGTCCGCACATAGGCGACCACCCGCCACCGGTCGGCCGGGTTCGCCAACTGGACCTCGTGCGACGGCATCCCACCGTACCCCCAGCTGATGACCTGGAAGATGTACCCGACCGGAACTTCGTCCAGCCGGATTTTCTTGCCGTACTGGAAGAACCCGCGGGAGTGGCCGGCCGGCAGCGCCGTGTACTTCGGCTTGCCGTCCTGGCCGAGCGTGGACCAATCCATCTGCTTGCCGTCCGGGTCGGCGTGGTACGACGGCGGCCGCAGGTAGCCGCGCTCGAAGATTTTGCCGTTGCCGTACCCGGCCGCCCCGTGGCACAGAGCGCAGGCGGCGGTGAAGAGCACCTGCCCGCGGTGCAGGTCCGCCTGGGTCATGGCGAACGGCAACTCGGCGACGAAGTTCGCCACGTTGTCCGGGGCGCCCAGCGGCGGGGAGCTTTCGGCCTTCGGGTCGGTTGCCCCCTGGCCGAACTTGCCGTCGCCGTGGCCCTTCTTCCCCTCGGCGGTCAGCCACGTCACCAGCGGGTTGCCGTCGAGCGCCTGGTTGCGGTGGATGACGCCCCGCTCCAGCGGCCGGGCCGACTGGCGGTCGGGGAAGACGGTGCTGATCTCGTAGGGCCGGGGGGCCGGCTGGGCGGCCATCCGTTGCTGACATCCTGTCAGCAACGCAAAAGGCAAAACGCAAAACGCAAAAAGGAAGACCGAGGGCCGGCGCATCAAGGGATTCCCCTTTTTGCGTTTTGCGTTTTGCGTTTTGCGTTGGTGAACGGTCATTCCGGCACCTCCGCGATGCTGACCGGGTTGAGCGTGGTCAGGAAGTCCCGCGTCCGCTGCGGGTCGAACTGCGGGTCCACCGCCTCGATCACCAGGAAGAAGCGGTCCCGGCTGGCCCGGATGAACTGCGGGACGTTGAAGACCGGGTGGTACGGCTGCGGCAGCCCGCACAGGGCCAGCAGGCCGAACAGCCCGGCCATCGACGCGGTTAGCACCAGCAGTTCCCAGGTGATCGGGACGAACTGCGGCCAGCCGAAGAACGGCTTGCCGCCGACGTTGAGCGGGTAGTCGATGCCGTTGAGGTAGTACTGCATCAGGAACCCGAGCGTCGCCCCGCACAACCCGCCGATGAACATGATCGCCCCCATCTCCGACCGGGGGAACCCGATGGCGTCGGCGACCTCGGCGACCGGGTACGGGGAGAACCCGTCCATCCGCTCGTACCCGGCCTGCTTGGCGGCCCGGGCGGCGGCGATCAGTTGGTCGGCCGTTTCGAACTCGGCCATCAGCCCGTACAGCCCCTCGGACGGGTCGATCGGGTCGTACTCGCGGGCCGGGCCGGTGGCGTGGGTGGTGCTCACTTGGCGTTCTCCATGACGGAGTGGCCGTCTCGCCCGCCCTGGCGGAACGGCAGCAGTTCCCGCACCTCAGTGATCGAGATCATCGGCAGGAACCGGACGAACAGGGTGAACGCGGTCAGGAACAGGCCGAACGACCCGGCCAGCGTCAGCCAGTCCCACTCGGTTGGGGCGTACCGGCCCCAGTTGCTGGGCAACTGGTCGCGGGTCAGGGCGACGATGATGACGTAGCGCTCGAACCACATGCCGATCTGCACGAACGTGGCGATCACGAACAACGCGAACTCGTTGACCCGCAGCCGCGGGATCCACAGCAGCTGCGGGATCACCAGGTTGCACGTCAACAGCGACCAGTACGACCACCCGTAGGGGCCGAACATCCGCTCCATCGTGGTCTGGGTCTCGTAGACGGAGTGGCTGTAGATCGACATCCATGCCTCGCAGAAGTAGCCGTAGCAGACCATCATCCCGGTCCCGAGCATGACCTTGGCGCAGGCGTCCAGGTGCCGGGGGGTGATGAGGTCCTGCATCTTGTAGATGCGCCGCAGCGGGATCGCCAGCCACAGGACCATGGCGAACCCGCTGTAGATCGCCCCGGAGACGAAGAACGGCGGGAAGATGGTCGAGTGCCACAGCGGCACGATGGCGACAGCGAAGTCGAAGGACACGACCGTGTGCACGCTGAACACCAGCGGGGTGGCGAGGCCGGCCAGGCACAGGTACACCTTCTCGTACCGTCGCCAGTGCCACGCCGACCCGCGCCAGCCCAACGCCAGCAGGCCGTACACCACCCGCTGGGTCTTGCGGCGGGCATGGTCGCGCAGGACGGCCAGGTCCGGGATCAGCCCGACGTACCAGAACACCAGCGACACGGTGAAGTACGTCGTCACCGCGAACACGTCCCACACCAACGGCGACTTGAATTGCGGCCACATGGCGAAGTTCATCGGGATCGGGTAGAGCCAGTAGAACAGCCACGGCCGGCCCATGTGGATCAGCGGGAACATGCCGGCGCAGGCGACCGCGAACAGGGTCATCGCCTCGGCGAAGCGGTTGATGCTGGTCCGCCACTTTTGGTGCAACAGCAGCAGGAT
This sequence comes from Fimbriiglobus sp., assembly GCA_035699305.1. Taxonomy (GTDB): domain Bacteria; phylum Planctomycetota; class Planctomycetia; order Gemmatales; family Gemmataceae; genus DASSAT01. The sequence goes on from DASSAT010000086.1 coordinate 5,983, forward strand.
CGCCGAGATCAGGGTGCCGGCGTGGCCGATCCCGATCCACCAGACGAAGTTGACGATCGCGAAGCCCCAGGCGACCGGCTGGTTGATCCCCCAGATGCCGACGCCGGCGTAGAACAGGTAGAGCAGCGCGATCCCCAGCCCGTTGAACAGGGAGAACCCGACCAGGAACCACACCCACCAGCCGGCCGGCGTAGACATCTCGGTGACCACGTAGGCGATCTTGTCGCCCACGCTGCCGAGGTCGTGCTGGCCGCCGATGATCCCCTCGGGGTGCGGCGGGTACTTGCCGTTCCCCTCGAAGTCGCCGTGGCCGTGGGTCGTCTCGGTCACCGTTGCCATGACGTCAGGCTCCCTTCGGCATGGCCGGGTTCAGGTTGCGGATCTGGGCCAGCCAGGTGGTCCGCGGCATCGTGCCTAGCTCGGCCATGACGCCGTAGCCGTGCCGCTCGGCCTTCCACCGCAGCACCTGGCTCTCGTGGTCGTTGATGTCCCCGAACGTGATCGCCCCGGTCGGGCAGGCGGCCTGGCAGGCGGTGATGACCTCGCCATCGGCGATCTTCGGCCGGCCGTTGCCGTCCTTTGGCCGGGTCTGGAACTCGCGCTCGGCGTGGATCTCGGCGTTGCGGATCCGCTGCACGCAGTAGGTACACTTCTCCATCACCCCGCGCTGGCGGACCGTCACATCGGGGTTGTTCAACAGCTTCAGGCTCTCGGTGGCGTAGTCGGCGAACTGGAAGAAGTTGAACCGGCGGACCTTGTACGGGCAGTTGTTCGAGCAGTACCGGGTGCCGACGCAGCGGTTGTAGACCATGTCGTTGAGGCCGTCGGCCGAGTGGACCGTCGCCCCGACCGGGCAGACCACCTCGCACGGCGCCTTCTCGCACTGGACGCACATCATCGGCTGGAAGTGGGCGCGGATGGCCCCCGACTTCTTCACCAGCTCGGCCCGGCCCTCCCACCGGGTCTGCCGACCGCCCAGTTCGTCGGACATGACCTCCTCGCCGGGGATGGTGAAGTACCGGTCAATCCGCAGCCAGTGCATGGCCCGGCCGCGGGTCACCTCGTGCTTGCCGATGACCGGGGTGTTGTTCTCCGACACGCAGGCGATCACGCACGCCGAGCAGCCGGTGCACGCCCCCAGGTCGATGGCCAGCCCCCACCGGCGGTAGGACTTGCTCGCCTGTTGGCCGTCCACCTGTTGCGGGAACTGCGGGTACAGGCTCAGCGGCACCATGCGGGTGTCGTGCGGCACGTGCGGGTGGGCGTGCGCATCGGCGAACGGCTGGTCCTGGCCCAGCCGGGCGAAGTCCTCCGGCGTGCCGGGGGTCAACGCCCGAATCTCCTTGAACTCGGAGGCGGAGGCGGGCGGGATCTGGGCGAACTCGGGGTGCGCCTGGAACTGCTCGACGGTGGCGTGGCGGACCGGCCGACGGCTCTCCATGTAGTAGTAGCTGTTCGTGCAGGCCAGGTAGAAGTTCGCCCCGGTCTTCTTGGCGTCCAGCCCGCCGGCGATCAGTGGGGCGACCGTCGTCCGCAGCTTGTAGGCATTGAACCCGGTCCCGGTGCCGGTCTGGCCCGCCCGCTCGCGGCCGTAGCCGACGTGCAGGGTGACGCAGCCGTCGGCGTGGCCCGGCTGGATCAGCACCGCGGCGGTGATGCTGCGGCCATCGAGGGTCAGCTGCACCATGTCCGCCCGGGTCCGGCCGTTCTCGCCGCCGGTCCACGGATAGCTGATGTCGCAGCCCAACTCCGCCGCCGTCCGCGGGCTGACGATCGCGGCGTTGTCCCAGGTCAGCTTGGTGACCGGCTTGGGCAACTCCTGGAGCCAGCCGTTGTTGGCGAACCGGCCGTCGTAGACGGTCAGGTCCAACCGGTACTGGATCTCCATCCCCTGCACCGCCGGGGTGGCGAACGCCTTGTCGGTCAGGGCGTCCAGCTTGACCGCGCCGACCTCGGTCGGCTTGGCGGCGGTGCCGGGGACGACCCCGTCCTTGACCGCGTGTTGCCACCATCCGTCGAAGTCGCCGGACTTCACCACGCCATCGAAGTACCCGTGCCAGGTGGCCTTCACCAGCTCCAGCGCGTCGGTCTGGGCGATCTCGCGCTGCCCGGCGGCGGTGCCCATGATCCCGGAAGCCATGCGGACCAGCTCCGCGATCAGCTCGATCGGCGCCTTGCCGCCGTAGATCGGGGCGATCAAGGGTTGCTGAATGGTCGCGGTGCCGTCGTAGGAGCGGACGTCGCCCCAGGTCTCCAGGTAGTGGGCGGCGTTGACGTGCCAGTTGCAGTGGGCCGCCGTCTCGTCCCGGTACAGCCCGTGGTGGACGCGGGTCCGCACCTTGGCGGGGTCGAGCGCCGCGGCGAAGTCCAGGTCGGCCGGGGCGTCGAACACTGGGTTGACATCCACGAACACGGCCAGTTCGACCTTGCCGGCCTTCATCTCGGCGGCGAGTTCGGCCAGCCCCTCGGCCCCGGTCTTGACCCGCCCGGCGACCGCAGCCGGCAGCTGCGGCTCGATCGGCTCGGCGAACGTGACGGTCTGGCCGACCGCCCCGAGCTTCTCGTTGATGGCGTGGGCGATCAGGTGGACGGCCGGCGGCTGGGTATCGCCGACGATCACCGCGGCGGCGCCCTTGTGGGCGGTCAGGTCGGCGGCGAGCGAGTCGATCCACTGCTTCGCCAACTCCGGCAGGTCGGCCGGGGCTTGCACCCCGGCGACGCCGAGCTTGGCGGCCAGCGCCCGCGCGAACGCTCCGATCTGGCTGGGCTTGAGCGGCAGCCGGTGGTCGGCGACCCCGCCGGTGTTCGTCATCATCGCCTCGACGGCGTACAGCCGGTTCAGGCTGTCCAGCGGGATGCCGTCGTTGAGCTTGAGCGACGCCTCGACCGTGCGGACCTTGCGATGGGCCATGAAGTCGCGGGCGTAGCGCACGTCCGCGGGACAGCTGGCGGCGAGGAAGTCCGAGTCCAGGGCCAGCGCGACCTTCACCTTGTCGAAGTGGTAGACCGGTTGGACCGGCTTGCCGAACCCGACGGCGGCGGCCCGGGTGGCGTTGTCGGCCGCGAACGGCTCGTACTGGACCCACTTGGCCTGCGGGAACCGGCCGAGGAACTCGGCGACAAGGTTGGCGAACGTCGGCGACGTTGTCGGCCCGGTGACGACGCGGATGCCGGCCCCCTTCGTGTCGCGCTGCCTCGTGAGTTCGTCGCGGAGGGCGTCGTAGACCCGGTCGATGCTGGTGGCGACGTTGCGCTGGAGGCACTCCTTGGACCGGTCCGGGTCGTAGACGCCGAGCACTGATCCCAGGGCGTAGATGTTGGCGGTGCCCTGGCTGGCCGGGTGGCTCGGGTTGCCCTCGATCTTGGTCGGCCGGCCCTCGTTGCTCTTGACGAGCACGCCCAGCCCGACGCCGCCGGCCTGCGGCATGGCGGTGGCGAAGAACAGCGGGACGTTCGGCAGGATTTGCTCGGGCTGGACGATGTACGGCACCACGGTCCGCGGCGAGGCGGGGCGGACCGATGGGTTGCACCCGGCCCCGGCCAGGGCGGCCGACGCCCCCATCAGCGTGAGGAACTTGCGGCGGCTGATCGGGTCGAGCCAGGCGTCAGCGTCCTCGGGGAACTCGTCGCGCATCAGCTCGCGGAACCGGTCGGAGTCCATCCACTCTTCGACGGACCGCCACATGTCCGGGTCCGGCCGGCCGGCGCTGTCCAGTTCGGGGGGCATGTCGGTCCTCATGTCCGTCGTGTCTTCTTGTAGGGTGGGCCGAGTCTTCGGGGCCCACCGTGCGAACC
>DASSAT010000087.1:0-10152 GCA_035699305.1 Fimbriiglobus sp.
CCCCCAAGGGGAGAGGGGGGGAAGAAATCAACGCGATCCGGTATGACCCGGAAATGGCCGCGGCCCGGAATACACCGGGCCGCGGGTCGAAGTCGGTAGGCCCTACCGACATCCGCCGCTGCTTCACCCGCCGCCGATGAAACTGCGGAAGGTCTGGAACGGTGTGAACGCCGGCTGCGGCTGATAGACCGGCTGGTAGGTCGGCTGGACCGCGATCGCCGACTGGCTAACAGTCTGGGCGGCCGCCAGGGCGCCGCCGTGGAACTCGGTTTGCGTCACCTGGCCCGTGCTCTCATACCGGGTCAGGTAGTTCGTCAGGTCGGTCCGGGAGACCGTCCCCTCGTGCCGGAGCGCCTGAACGCCCCCGGTCTTGTCGCTGATGACCAGCCCCTCGTCGATCCGGAACGCCCCGGCCAGCGCCTGGCCGCGGGCCGTCGCCGTGTCCACGTAAAGGCAGACGTAGTTGTTTCGGAGCACCCGGGTCGCGTCGGACCCGAGGCCCCCTTCGGTGACGAGCCGGGCGTACCCGGCCCCGCCGCGGGCGATGAACACCGCGACTGGCTTGTGCTGCTGTGTGGCCTGAGCGAGGGCTTGCCGGTAGTCGGTCTGCCACGCCGGCCCCGTGGCCAGCGATCCCGACGCCAGAAGCCCGGCGACCGCTGCTGTCGCCAGTGAGGTGGAAAACATCTACGAAGTGCCTCCTGGATTTCCCCTCAGGGGCTCCCATACCATCCACCGGTACGGGAAAGCCCCTTTTGTAGACCATTCCGCCTTGCTGTCAACGTAAATAGCCCGCAGGACCATCCCAGGTGGGAGAAATGGGAAAAATGTAGACTCCATGAGAGTTCCAAATTCAACAAAAGCTACGAAAAAGACGAAGACGACGAAGGTGTTAACTGGGGAAGGATAAGGAGTTGGGGAAAGAAGAAAAACATTACCCATCGTGCCGGGACGCCGGTCAGACGGTCAACTCGACGTGGGCGCCGGGTTTGCTTGGGTAGCGCCGGCGGATGGGTTCGACGTGCTCACTCAAAAATTCGTCCACCTGTTCCGGGGACCGGCCGACGAACTGCCGCGGGTTCGTGACGGAGGCGAAGTCCACCCCCGCGAACGCCGGGTCGGCTTTTAAGCGGTCGAACAACTCGGTCGGCGAGCCGGTCCCGGCCTTGATCCGGTCGGTGACGGCGTGGCTGTGCCGGCGGATGACTTCGTGGGTCTCCTGCCGGTCGGCGCCGGCTGCAACCGCCGCCATAATCAGGTTTTCCGTCGCCATGTACGGCAGGTACTCGCGGACGGACCGGGCGATCACCGGGCGGTTCACGACCAGGCCCGGAGCGACGTTGCGTCCGATCCGTAGGATCGCATCGGCGCAGAGGAACGATTGCGGCAGGTACAGCCGCCGGGCGGCGCTGTCGTCGAGGGTCCGCTCGAACCACTGGGTCGCGGCGGTCTGGGCGGCCATCGCCGGCAGGCCCATCAGGAACCGGGCCAGCGAACACATCCGCTCCGCCCGCATCGGGTTGCGCTTGTAGGCCATCGCCGACGAGCCGACCTGCTCCGCCTCGAACGGCTCGTCGATCTCCTGCCGGTGGGCCAGCAACCGCAGGTCGGTGCCCCACTTGTGGGCCGACTGCGCCAGCCCGCTCAGGGCATCCAGCACCTGGGTATCGACCTTGCGCGTGTAGGTCTGGCCGGTCACGGGGAAGACGCGCTCGAAGCCCATCTTCTTCGCCACGAGGCGGTCGAGTTGTCGGACTTTCTCGTGGTCGCCGCGGAAGAGGGCGAGGAAGCTCGCCTGGGTGCCGGTCGCCCCCTTCGCCCCGCGGAAGGGCATTTCATCCCGGCGGCGTTCCAGTTCCTGGAGGTCCAGCACCAGGTCGTACAGCCAGAGGGTGGCCCGCTTGCCGACGGTGGTGAGCTGGGCCGGCTGGAAGTGGGTGAAGCCCAGGGTCGGCTCGTCCTTCCAGGTCGCCGCGAAGGTCGCCAGGGCGTCGATGAGGGCTGCCAGCGAGCCGCACAGGGCGTCGAGCGACTCCCGCATCAGGATCAGGTCGGCGTTGTCGGTGACGTAACAGGACGTGGCTCCGAGGTGGACGACCTCGCGGGCGGTCGGGGCCACGTCGCCCAGCGTGTGGACGTGGGCCATCACGTCGTGCCGCAACCGGCGTTCGTGCTCGGCGGCCCGCGTCAGGTCCACGTCGTCGAGGTGGGCGCGGAGTTCGGCGAGGTGCTCCGGCCGGACGCGCGGGGACTTGCCGTCGTCGGCGGTCAGCCCGAGTTCCGCCTCGGCCTCGGCCAGGGCCAGCCACAGCCGGCGCCAGGTGCGGAACTTCCGCAGCGGTCCCCAGCGCTCGGCCATGTCGCGGCCGGCGTACCGGGCGATCAGTGGGTTGTCGTAGGTCCGGTTCGCTTCGGCGGTCATGTCGGCCGGCGGGCTGCGGGACTTGAGGCCGGTCGGCGAGCCCTGAGCGGTAGCGCGGGGGTTGTGTGGTTCACCCCCTCGCTACCGCTGGGGGTTCGCCGACCGGCGCCACGTGCAGGTTGTTGTAGGGTATTTCGACCCCGTCGTCCGTCGGCACCGGAGCCGACGACCTCCGCGGACAGATAGATACGGACGACAGGATGTCGGTCGGCGTCGCCGGCCGCGGGTCGCACGGAGGTTGACCATATGATGAAGTCTTGGCTTGCGCGGCTGGCCGGGGTGGCGGCGGTCGCAGTGGTGTGGGCCGGTTCGAGCAACCCGGCGAACGCGGGCGAGCCGCCGCTGCCGCGGTACTCGTACTACCCGTACTACTACTTCCCGCACAGCTACTGGCCGTCGCTGAGTCCGCAGTACCCGGAACCGCCGGGCAGCCCGTACGTCCGGCCGCCGGCGTACATGGCCTACCCGCCGTTCCAGGAGCCGGGCTGGCGCTACGAGCTGTGGTCCCCGATGAAGTGGTACAAGGGCAGCCACTTCTGGCTCGACCAGTTCTAAAGCTGAGCGTGGAAAGCGAACGGACCCCGAACAATCCGGGGTCCGTTTCAGTTCGCCCCTTCTGTACCCGACTGCCGGTCCACCCGGTAGCCTTTGCGTCGGAGGGCGTCCAGCACACCCGTCAAGTCCGCCATGTCGAGCGGGTCGAGCGGTCGCCCGACGGGCGGCCGGACGGTTACGACCAATTCGCCCGGAGCGGGTTCGGCAAAGTCGAGCGTCTTCTCGGAGACCGGCCGCTCGACCCGCTCGAATTCGCCGACCGGCCACGACCGTTGTTCGGCGGTCAACCCGTCCGCGAAGTCCAGTTCCACCGGTGGATGGACCCGGATCGGAGTCTCGTAGTCCCTGGGGCGATCATTGGAGGGGGTCGGGGTCATCGGCTGTCCCTCAACTCGATCAACTCATGGGCGATTGGCTCGCCGTCACAGATCAGAACAAGTTCGTACTGTCCGAGGTGGGGGAACGGCAGGGTCCGTAACCGGATCGGGAAGCCGTGGACCGTGAGTGGGTCTTCCCCCAGGTCGATTGTAACAGATTGAGTCTGGTGCATCCGCCGGGCGGTCGGTCCAACCCCAGCCACCAGTTCGACGGTGATCGTGTGGCCGCCGCGGCCGTTCGTGAGCATGGCGAACACGGCCAACTCGGGATGAATCCGCGGGTAGCCGTGACCCGGTAGTGGGCGGATTACGTGGATGACGTTCGTCAGGGTTGTGTGCGTGCCGTCCTGGGAGCGGTCGATTCGCTCGCAGGCGATGAAGTGCCGGGCGACGGGTTGCTCGTTCATCCACCCACCTCGGCTCAGTGGCTATGCGCGTGGACGCGCTTGAAGTGCTCGGCCACCTTCTCCATCGCCACGTGCCAGCCGCAGTCGTCGCACGCCGGGACACTCGGGTAGCACTTGCCGCAATACAAGGGGCCGCCGTGCAGGAACTGCTCCAACCGCTTGCGGTCGGCCGGGGCGACGGCGTCGGCATTCAGCGGCACCGCCACCGCCGACTTGCACTTCTCGCACGGCCGGGTGTTCCGCTCGGCGATCACCGGCTTGTAGTGGTCGTGGATGCCCCGCGGCACCACCCCGGACCCGCTGCACAGCGGGCAGGTCATGCCGAACTGGGCCAGGATCGCCTTGCGGATGAAGTCGCTCTTGTTCGGTAGGTTGTTGAGGAACTGCGCCAACTCCTCCTCGACCTTGAACGCGACGATCTCGGACTTGGCGGTCTTGCTGACGGGCTTGCGGGGCATGGCCGTACACCCAGAGGTCGAGGAGATACCAAATCTTACGGCGTTCGACCGGACCGCGGCAAGCCGCTTCGGATTCGCCGGCATCGAAACGAGCCGGCCCGGCCGGGGGACCGGCCGGGCCGCGCGCACCGAATCGCTGTCCGGTTAGTTCTTCTTCTTCTTGCCGGCCCGGAACTTGATCTCCTTCAACTCCTTCTTGGCGGACGAGTCGGTCTCGATCGTGAACTTCGTCTTGCCCTTGGACTTGCCGCCCTCCTCCATCTTCTCGAGCCGGCGGACCCCCTTCTCGTGGTCCAGGTCCTTCTCGCCGACCAGGAACGTCGTCTTGTCGGTGACCTTGTAGGTCGTCTCCTTGTCGTCCTTGCTCTTGACGGTCAGCTCCTTCTTGTCCTTGTCGTACTTGATGAAGGTGACGGTCTCGACGGCGAGGACCAGGCCGACGGTGAAGAACAGGGCCACGCCTGCCAACACGAACTTCCGCATGGAGTTCTCCTCACGAAGCGTTGACATCCGTTGCCGCCAGGGCACGCCGCCCGGCGGACGGGGACGGACCTCTCGGGGAGCAGCCGCAATCGTTGTAAGCCGGTCCGAGCCACGATCAACGAAAAAACGATGAGTTCGGCCGGGCCGGCGTTCCGACCCCCGGCCCCCAGCCGGTATTATCAACACCCGGCGGGCGGTGGCGTTCCGCCGGACCGGAGGTTTTCCCCGATGCTAGTCGTCTCCCCCCGCCGCAGCCAAACCCGCCGACCGATTTGGCTCGCCCTGCTGCTGACCGCCGGGTTCGTCGGCCTCGCCGCTCCGGCCCAGGAGCCGCCGAAGCCGACCGCCCCGCCGGCCGAGGAGGAGGAGGCCGGGCCGAAGAAGCCGAGCAAGCCCATCCCGCGGGTCGAGCCGCCGCCCCAGACGGAGCCGGCGAAGAAGGAGCCAACGGCCACCCCGCCGGAGCAGGAGGAGGGGGGCGACAAGGGCGTCTACGTCGCCAAGCTCGACGACGTGGCCCGGGCCGCGGCCGCCGCCACCCAGCCGGCCGTGAAGGAATACCTGTCCGGCCTCGGCTTCGCCTACGACCTGCTCAGCGACTCCCGGTTCAAGTCTCTGCGGATCACCCCGGTCCCGCTGTTGTGGGGCAAGGACCGCTTCCCCGACGAGTTCGGCGTCGCCGTGCTCGACGCCGACAACAACGTCGGCGAGCCCCAGACGATGCAGCGGAAACTGGTCCGCGACATCCAGCCGTTCGAGCGGATCGCGCTGGAGAAGACCGCCGAGTTCCTCAAGCCGGCGACCGAGACCGGCGGCCCGAAGCCGGCCGAGAAGCTCGCCGCCGCCGAGCGGGTGCTGACCGCGGTGATGTTCTTCCACGACTCGGCCCGGGACCAGAAGCACCGCCGCGGCAAGAGCTGGGACGAGGTCAAGACCGCGGTGTACGACCGGCTGACCGCCGTCCGCATCGACCGGGTCAAGCAGGCCGCCGCCGACAAGGACTTCGTCACGCTCAAGCAGCTCGCCGACCGGCTGATCGCCCTGTACAAGGGCAAACCGAAGGTGCTGGAGCCGGTCTACGCCGCCCGGCTGGCCGAGGCCGAAGTGCTGTTCCAGTCCGACAAGGTGACCGACCTGGAGAAGGGGGCGGGCCTGCTCAACGAGTACGAGTCGCGGTTCCCGAACAGCGACAACGAGGCGGCCAAACGGGTCCGGGCGGTGCGGGCGGCGCGGGCGGCGGAATTCATTGAACAAGCCCAGCGGCTCAAGGGCACCGACAAGACCCAGGCCCGCAACCTGCTCCAGACGGTCCGGGTGATCAGCCCCGACAACCCGACCCTGCGGCAGATGCAGAAGGAGCTGAAGGCCGGGTACGCGGTGCTGGTGGTCGGCACCCGCCGGCTGCCGGAGCTGATGTCCCCGGCGCTGGCCCGGTTCGACAGCGAGCACCAGGCGTGCGAGCTGATGTTCGAGGGGTTAATGGCGGCGGTCCCGGACGAGCTGACCGGGGTGCGGTTCCACCCGTCGTTGGCGGCCGAGTGGCCGGTCGTCGGCGCCGGGGTGCGCGACGTGCGGCTGGTCCGCAACGCCGAGTGGGCCGGCGACGGGGCCGGCGTGTTCGACGCGACCGCCGTGGCCGACACCCTCCGGCTGCTGCGGCAGAAGCCCGGCAGCTGGGCCGCGGATTACGTTTCCTGGCTGGACGAGCCGGGGTTCGACCCGTCCGACCCGGGCCGGGTGAAGGTCCGGTTCAAGGTCGGCCACCCGCTCCCCGAGCAGCTGCTGACGCTCAAACTCCAGCCGGCCCGGTGGCTGCTGGAGCGGAACAAGGCGATCGACGACGCCGAGTTCGCCCAGAGGCCGTTCGGGACGGGGCCATTCAAACTGCACCCGGACTACCAGCCGCCGAAGCCCGGCGAGCAACCGCGGGAGGTGGTGTTCGTCTCGAACCCGGCGTACTCCCGGCGGCCGGGGCGGATGGCCCAGCCAGCGATCCAGGAAATCCACTTCGTCGATGTGGCGCAATACCCGGACCTGGCGGCGGAGTTCCGCGGCGACCGGCTGCACGTCCTGACTGACGTGCCGACCCCGGAGCTGAAGACGTTCACCGCCGACGGCAACCTCGGCGGCAAGGTGCGGGTGGTGACCGCCCTGCGCAACCGCCGGGTGCACCTGCTGGCGATCAACCACCGCCGGCCAGCGCTGCAGAGCGTGGACGTGCGTAAGGCGATCTCCGCGGCGATCGACCGAGAGCGGGTGCTCAACGAGGTGTACCGCGGCGGCAAGGCGGACGCCCATCGGCCGCAGACCGGCCCGTTCCCGCCGGAGACGTGGGCGACGCCGCGGTCGATCGGGTCGGCCGGGCTGTACGACCGCAACGTCGCCCAGGCCCGGTTCCGCAAGTACTTCGAAAGCCCCACCGCGGCCGCGTCGCTGTCGTTGCTCTTCCCGAACGACGATCCATATGCCAAGGACGCCTGCGAGAAGATCAAGGGGATGGTCGAGTCCGCGACCGCGGCCGACGACCGCAAGATCACGATCGCCCTGGAGCCGGTCGTGCCGCGGGAGCTGATCCGGCGGGTGGAAGTGATGCACACCTACGACCTGGCGTACCTGCACCACGACTACCGGGACGACTGGTATCCGCTGGGGCTGGGCAGCTTCCTCGACCCGACCGCGGCTGGGCCGGGCGGGCGGAACTACCTCGGCTACCTGGCCAAGGGGACCAACCCGACGGAGGCGGATAGCCAACTCGGCGCGCTCTTGGCCGAGTGCCGACTGCACCGGGACTTCGGCAAGCTGACCGACCTGGCCCACGCGGCGCACAAGCAGTTCAACGACCGGGTGCCGTTCGTGCCGTTGTGGCAACTCGACCGGCACACGGTCATCGCCACCAGCGTGAAGGTGTTCCTGGACGGGCAGGTGGGGGAGGCGAACCCGCGGCTGCTGGACCCGACGACGCTGTTCAGCTCAGTCGGCCGGTGGCGGGTCGAGTAGTCGGAGAAGGCATTCACCACAGAGGCACAAAGATCACACAAAGACACACAAAGTGGAGAAGGGGCAAACCGCCTTGTCTTCCTTTGTGCTTTCTTTGTGTGACCTTTGTGCCTCTGTGGTGAATGCCTTCAGTCTTTACGGCTTCTTGACGTTAATGGATCGCAGCGCGTTCTGCGCCGCGCGGCCGAGCTTGTTCTTCTTGTCCTTGTTGCTCCGGGCGATCGCTCGCAGGTCTTTGACGGCGGCCTTGGCGCCGGCACCCATCATCCCCAGCCCCTGGATGGCCGCGACCTTGACACTCTCGTCCTTGTCCTCCTTGGCCAACTTCAAGAGCGCCGGCACCGCCTCCTTGGGGTCGGGGTCGATCATCCCGTAGGACTTGGCGGCGGCGGCCCGCACCTTGGCGTCCTTGTCCTGGAGCGCCTTGACGATGAGCGGGGCGGCGTCGGCCACCAGCGACTTCTGAATCTGCCCGAGCTTGCCCAACTCGGTCAGCGCGGCGGCCCGGACCTTCGCGTCCTTGCTGGTCTTCAGGTCGCGGGTATACTTCTGCGCCTCTCTGATCTTGTCGGAGGCGGCCAGGTCCGGGGCCGCGGCCAGCACGGTCATCGCGACGGCCAGCCAGCAGCCGGCCGTCAGCTTCTCCAGTCGGCGGGTAGACATGACGCGCTCCGGCGGGTGATAGTGTGGTTCTAGCGGTTGGACCCGAGACCAGACACTACCCGCCAGTCAATTCGCTTGTCCTCCCGTCGGCGGGCGCGGTACGCTGAAGGCCGGTTCCGTTACCCTCCTCGCGGCCCCGACCCTCAACTTGACGGCCGCGAACCCTCAGCGGGAGGACCGCACATGTCGAAGCGCACCCGGCGCGAACTCCTGGCCGACGTCGGCAAGGGGATGTTCCTCGCCAGCCTCGGGACCGGCGTCGCGGGCGACCTCGGGCTCTCCGCCGCCTGGGCCGCCGACGACCCCGGCCGCGTCACCTTCGGCGACCTGGAGCCGCTCGTCGCGTTCATGCAGGAGACGCCGCCGGAGAAGTTCCTGGCCGCGGCCGTCGAGAAGATCGCCAGCGGCACCGACCTCAAGACCCTGGTGTCCGCCGCGGCGCTGGCCAACGCCCGCGCGTTCGGCGGCGAAGATTACGTCGGGTTCCACACCCTCATGGCGCTGCCGCCGGCGTTCACCATGAGCGGCGAGGAGACGGACGCGAAGGCGAAGCCGCTGGCCGTGCTCAAGGTGCTCTACCGCAACAGCAGCCGGCTCAAGGAGGCGGGCAAGGAGCACGCCGACACGCTCAAACCCGTGACCGCGGGTGACGTGACGAAGACGCCGACCGGCGAGCAGTTGCGGGCACGGGTCCGCAAGAACGACCTGCCGGGCGCGGAGCGCACCTTCGAGGCGATCTGCGCGTCGGGTCCGCCCGACGCGGCGCTCGACCGGCTGATGATGATGGTGGACGACGCCACCGAGGTCCATCGGGTCGTGCTGGTGTCGCGGGCCTACGAGTTGCTCGACTTCGTCGGCCACCGGCGCGCCCACGCGCTGCTGCGGCAGTCGGTCCACTACTGCGCCAACGCCGAGAAGAGCGCCGGCTACGTGAGCCGGAGCCAGGAGGTCCGCGACCTGCTGCCGAAGCTGCTCGACCAACATCGGCTGGTGAGCAAGCCGCTGGGGATGAAGCCGGCGGACGATGCCCGCGTCGCGGAGCTGGCCGACGTGATCTACCGCTCGTCGGCGGCGCAGGCGGCGGAGGCGGCCGCGGCGGCGCTGGCCGAGGGGACCGACCCGGCCGCGGTCGGCGAGGCGGTCTCGCTGGCGGCCAACCAGATCGTGCTGCGCGACGCGGGCCGGCCCAAGCAGTGGGCGCAGCCGAACAAGCCGGTCGGCAGCGTCCACGGCGACTCGCCCGGCGTCCACGCCTGCGACTCCGTGCTGGCGTGGCGCGCGATCGCCGCGGCCGGCGACCAGCGGACGCGGGCGTCGAGCCTGGTTCTGGCGGCGTACCAGGTGGCGCGGGACCGCGGCGTGCGGCCGGAGTTCCTGGACAAGTGGACGCCGTACCCGCGGCCGGAGCACCTGGAGGCGGTGCGCGGCGTCCCGGCGAACAAGCTCGTGGCCGAACTGGAGGCGGCGATCCGCGACAAGGACCAGTCGCGGGCGGCGGCGCTGGCGCACCGCGTCGGCGCGGAGTCGTCCGACGCGGCGGGCGCGGTGCTGGCGGTGTGCCGCAAGTACGCGGTCAGCGAGGACGGGGCGCTGCACGCGGAGAAGTATTACCGCACGACCTCGCACGAGTTCGCCGCGACGCGGCCGGCGTTCCGGTGGCGGCAGCTGGTGGCGCTGGCGCGCGTTACCGCCAGCGCCTACGGCCAGCCGGCCCCGGGGATGGACGAGGCGCGGCGACTGCTGAAGGTGTAGGGGCCTGCTTTCGTAGGGTCAGTAGTTCCGAATAGGCC
>DASSAT010000088.1:0-2777 GCA_035699305.1 Fimbriiglobus sp.
AGATGTTGCGGCCGAGCGTGCGATCCAAGCCGACAAGGACGTTCTCCAGCACGGTCATGTTGCGAAACAGGCGGATGTTCTGAAACGTCCGCGCGACCCCGTGGGCGGCGATCACGTCCGGCGTGCGCCGGCTGCGGCCCCACGCCACGACCGCGCCGACGACGCCGAGCACCAGTCCGGCGAACGCCGCGCCGACGACGCGGCCAGCGGGCACACCACGCAAGTAGTCGGCCGCGGCGCGGAGGGCGATTGCCAGGTCGAATCGGGCGTCCGGCTCGGCGAACGGCTTGCGGATCGCCGCCGTCCAGAGTTGTTCGACCCCGACCACGGTGAGGACCGCCAGGACCGCGACCAGCAGCCCGACCCCGACCACGCCGGCCAGCACCCGCCCGGTCAGCGGCCGTTCGCCGACCTTCCCCTCGATCAACACCTGACCCGACGTTGGGGCGTAGATACCAGTGACGGCGTTGAACACCGTCGTCTTGCCGGCCCCGTTCGGGCCAATGACCGAGAAAACCTGCCCCGGCTCGACCGACAGGTTCAGGTCGTTGACGGCGGTGATCCCGCCGAACCGCACCGTCAAACCGCGGACGGTCAGGACGCTCACGGCCGGCCCTCGTCCGGGTTCAGTTCGTGCTGGACCCGCACCGACGGGATCAGCCCCTCCGGCCGGAAGCGCATCATCAGGATCAGCGCCAGCCCGAACACCATCAGCCGCCAGCCGGTGAACGTCAGGTAAATCTTCTCCCCGGCTCCCGGCACGTTCCGCTGGATGAACCCGTCGAGGATCGGACTGAGGATGTTGTCGAACCCGACCAGCAGGAACACCCCGAGCAAGACCCCTGGTCGGCTCCCCAGCCCGCCGAGGATCACGCAGCACAACAGGAAGATCGACCGGTTGAAGTCATAGGCGTTCGGGTCGGATGTGCTGGTCAGCCGGGTGGCGTACAGCACGCCGGCGAGGCCCGCCAGCCCCGACCCCAGCGCGAACGCGGCGAGCTTGAGCTTCGCCGGGTTCAGTCCCATGCAGGCGGCGGCCAGCTCGTCCTCGCGCAGCGCCACCCACGCCCGGCCGAGCCGCGACCGCTCGACGTTCCGCAGCAGCAGGTACACGACGATCAGGATGCCGAGCGTCAGGAAGTAGAACGGCCGGTAGTCGGACGCCCAGTCGAGCGCCTCGGTCGGCGGCGGGACCGGGCTTAAGCCCCGGGTGCCGGCGGTGATCGCCTCGGTGTTCTTGAGGAACGCCTTGACCACCTCGCCGAACCCCAGAGTGACGAGCGCCAGGTAGTCGCCGCGCAGCCGCAGCGTCGGCGCCCCGAGCAGTAATCCCACCAGCGCCGCGGCGATTGTCCCGACGGCCAGGGCGACGAGGAAGGGCGCGCCGAAGGAGTAGCTCGCCACGGTCAGGATGCCGGCGGCATACGCCCCGATGGCGAAGAACGCCGCGATCCCGAGGTGCAGGATGCCGGTGTACCCGACCACGACGTTCAGGCCCAGCGCCAGCACGGCGAAGATGAACACCGTCGGCAACTGGTCGCCGAGCGACCGCCCAGTAGCGGACAGGAACCCGCTCTCGAACACCGGGAAAAGAGGGTAGAGCAACAGGACCAGGAAGGCGGACCCTTCCCAGCCGAGGGCGTAGGGCTTGTGCGCGATATTCGCCACGGTAACACCTAATGTAGTAGGCACACTCCGTGTGCCGTCTCTGGAAGAACGGCACACGGAGTGTGCCTACTACACTCACACCTTCTCCCGCGTGCGGCTGCCGAGCAGCCCGGTCGGGCGGAACACCAGGACCACGATCAGCACCACGAACACCAGCGCCCCGCTCCACCGTTCCCCGACGTAGGCCGACCCCCACGCCCGGACCAGCCCGATCAAGATACCCCCCAACACCGCGCCGGGGATGCTGCCGATCCCGCCCAGCACCGCGGCGGTGAAGGCGTACAGCCCGTTCTGGAACCCCATCTGGTAGCTGACCGTGTTGACGTACAGCCCGTAGACGACGCTCGCCGCCCCGCCGAGGCCGCCGCCGATGGCGAACGTCGCCCCGATCACCCGGTCGGTGTCGATCCCCATGAGCTTCGCCGCCGTCGGGTCTTGGGCCGTCGCCCGCATCGCCCGGCCCAGCCGGGTGAACTTGACGAACAGCGTAAGGGCCACCATCAGCGGCACCGTCACGCCGATCACCATCAGGTCCTTGGCCGTGACGCGGACCCCGCTGCCTTCGAGCAGGTTGGCGTCGGGCAGCAGGTTCGGGAAGTTCACGTCCATCGGCCCGCCCCAGAACAGGCCGACGTTCATGAACACGAAGCTGACTCCGATGGCCGACACCAACGGCGCCAGCCGCGGGGCGGTCCGCAATGGCCGGTAGACGACTCGGTCCACCCCGACGTTGAGGGCTGCACAGAACAGCGGGCAGGCGACGAAGCAGAGGACGATCCCGAGCGTGGTTTGCATGAACGAGTCGGCCGCGAACAGGCCGAGGAGGGTGAGGGCCAGGAACGCCCCGAGCATGAACAGGTCGCCGTGGGCGAAGTTAATCAACTCGACGATTCCGTAGACCATCGTGTAGCCGAGGGCGATCAGCGCGAACAGCGCCCCGGTCGTCAGCCCGAGCACCGTGTACTGGGCGAACGTCTCCAGCAAGGCGGCTCCTCCCCTGGGACCGCGGCCGTCCCGGCCGCTCTGGCTTAACCTGTCGAAGACGCTCGTCGTAGCGAATTACTGATCGGCAGGTTGCGAAAGCTGTGTCGGTGTCTGGTAGGGGCCGC
>DASSAT010000089.1:0-4439 GCA_035699305.1 Fimbriiglobus sp.
GAAGCAGGACGGTGCCATGGCGCGGAAGTGGGCGAAGCGGGTGGGGTTAGCGGTTTTGCTGCTGGTCGTCGCGGCCGGCGCGTACGCCGCGTTCAACTGGTCCGGCGTCAGCGCCCGGTACGCCGGCTACCGGTTCCGCAGCGCGCCCACCGACGAGGAACGGGCGCGGTGGGCCGACAAGCTGATCGCCTTCGGCGATGCCGGCGGGCCGTACCTGCTGGCGCCGTTCCGCACCGGCGACGAGGCGGGCTGCGCCGCCGCTGTCGCCGCGGTCAAGGGCCGGCTCGCCGGGCTGCCGCCGACCGACCCGGGTTACGCTGCCTGCTGTCGGCCGTTCCTTACGGGGCTTGGGTCGTTCAGCGACATCGGGAAGGCCGCGGCGGTCGAGTTGGTGCCGGAACTGCTGAAGTGCCCCGACGCCGACGCCGCGACGCGCTGCCGGGACGCCGTCCGGGCCGGGCTGGCCGCGCCGACGGCCGACGGCCGGGTGCAGGCGGTCCGGCTGGCGCTGCGGCCCGAGGTCGCCCTGCTGGCCGACGTGGTGCCGCTGCTGAACGACCCCGAGCCGATCGTCCGCCGGGCGGCGCTGCTGGCGGTCGGCCCGGCCCCGGAGGGGACGCCGACGGTGGTCGGCGACGAGGAGCTGTTCCGCTGGCTGCACGACCCCGACCTGGAGGTCCGCGTCCTGTGCGAGGCGGCGCTGAACAGCCGCGGGCTGGACGCCGCCCAGGTCCAGCTCGCCCGGCAGCTCGCCTCGCCCGACGCGGCCGAGCGGCTGCGGCTGCTGGTGGACCTGCAACGGGCGGGGGAGGCGGTCCGCGACATGGGGCCGTGGCTGGAGCGGCTCAGCCGCGACCCCGACCCGGCGGTGCGGCTCGGGGCCGCCCGGGTGGCGTTCGAGCGGCGGCTGACGTTCGCCGGCTGGCTCGACCGGATGGCCGAGGCCGACCCCGACCCCACCGTGCGCCGGTGGGCCGGCTACTACCACGGCCTCGCGGCGGGCGTCCGACAGGTCGGGGCCGACCAGAGGCGCTAGTGTCACTTTCAAACGCCACGACGTTGCCAGGGTAATAGAGAGAACTTCGGCAACTCGTCATGACCAACAAGGCGAGCGGGGGCGTAAGCCCCCCGAAGTCTTCCGCAACGATCGCCCAAGCACTCGGGGAACTAACGTCCCCCGCTCACCGGGTTAGAGCGCGACCATGACCGAGCAGGAGTGGTTGACCTGTACCGACCCGCAGCGAATGCTCGACGCTCTCCGCGGCCGTCTCAGTATGCGCCGAATGAGACTCTTCGCATGTGGCTGTTGCCGAATGGTAAGGCACTTGATGGTTGACCCCCGGAGTTGGGACGCGGTCTTGGTCGCGGAGCGGTACGCTGACGGGACGGCCACTGAGGACGAGTTAGAGCGCGCCGCAGATGTCGCCAACACCATCTACTTAGACACGGTGGACCGTGTACACGGTCAGGCTTCTCAAGCCGCTCAGCGAGCTTGCGAGTGGGGTAATGAACTCTGGCAGGTGTTGCACGCATGGGGGGATGCTGCTCTGGCGCTGGAAGGAGAGGCTTTGCTACGAAGTGCCGGTCAGTTATCAGGTGAAGAACTGGAGCAGATGTTGGATACGTGGGGCTTCGAGTCGGCCGAGTCAGGCCGGCCGATGGGTTGGACTGACGCGAACCCTGAGCTTGAGATGGCCGCCCTCCTCCGCTGTATTGTCGGCTATCCGTTCCGCCCCGTGGCCTGCGATCCGTCCTGGCGCACCTCCACCGTCGTCGGCCTCGCGGAGGCGATCTACGCTGACCGCGTCTTCGACCGGCTGCCGATCCTGGCCGACGCCCTCGAAGACGCCGGCTGCACCCACCCCGACGTGCTGGCCCACTGCCGCGGCGACGGACCCCACGCCCGCGGCTGCTGGGTCGTCGATCTGATACTGGGTAAGGTTTAACCCGGTCCGATTCTGACGATAGTACTGCAAACTCCTTCAAGACCGGTTGTGCGGCCCTCCGATACTGAGCAGGAGAAGCCGGGCGGTCCCGGCGCTTCAAGTCGGCGCGGAGGGGCAACAATGATCGGCAGGGCAGGCCGCGATTGGGCATCGTGGGCTTTGCTGGCAATCGTTGCCGGCCCCGCACTCGCCCAGACCCCGCCGCCGCCCGCGGTCCCGCCCGCCGTCACCGTCACGCTGCAACCGCCGGTGAAGCCCGGCCCGCCCGACGCGCTGTTGCCGCCGCCGAAGAAGGCAGGTCCGCCCGAACAACTCCTGCCGACGCCGAAGAAGGTCGTGCCGCCGCCCGCCCCCGTCAAGCCGCCGGAGCCGCCGACCCCGGCCCCAGCCGAGACACCGCTGCCGAAGGCCCCGCCGGCGCCGCAGGTGCCGCCGGGGGTGCTCACGTCGGTGTCGCCGGCCGGGGTGTCGGCCGCGGGACTCGCCACCCGGCCGGTGGACTTCCTGCCGCTACCCGGCGGCCTGGAGGACCAGCTCCAGCGCGAGTACGCCGCCCGCGCCAGCTTCCGCCACTGCACCTGGACCGGGACCACCATCACCGCCCTGCCGAACAGCCTGCTGTGGCAGCCGCCGTTCGCCATCAAGCGCGAGCCACGCATGTTGGTGCTGCCGAGCGCGCTGGACAACTACGACCAGTCGTGGACCCTCGACACGTCGATCGGCACCACCGTCGGGTTCTGGCGGTTCGAGCCGGCCGGCCGGGACGCGGCCTACCAGGTGGACCTGTTCGGGGTGGTCCACAGCCGGCTGACCCCGGACGATCTGGTCGCCGCCGATTACCGGTTCGGCGTCCCGCTGACGGCCCGGCGGGGGCCGTGGCAGTTCAAGCTCGCCTACGAGCACACCAGCAGCCACCTGGTAGACGACTTCATCCGCCATCAGTCGCCGGCCCGACTCAACGAGTTCATCCGGGACGAGGCGGTGTTCGGCGTCGGCCGGTGTGTCGCCGGGCGGCTGCGGGTGTACGGCCAGGTGGCCTACGCCTTCCAAATGACCTACCCGAACCCGACCCGCGACGCCTTCCACTGGCGGTTCGACACCGGGTTCGAGTGGTACAATCCGGAGCCGACCGGGTGGAAGGGGACGCCGTTCGTGGCGTTCAACCTGGACAGCCGCGGCGACGCCGCGTTCCAGCCGGGCGTCACCGCCCAGGCCGGGTGGCTGTGGCGCAACCCGTACCAGCGGCTGGCGAACATCCGGCTGTTCGGCGAGTACACCAACTCGCGGTCGCCCTACGGCCAGTTCTACCTCAACCGCGAGGACTTCTACGCGGTCGGCCTGGCCTGCGACTACTAGCCCCTTCGGGGAAATCCCAAATCCCAAGCGCCAAATCCCAAATGAAGACACTGCGGTTGCATCCAGTCAGATGACGGCGGTTAGGATCCGGTTGGGATTTGGTGCTTGGGATTTGGGATTTGCTTTTTTTCACGGCCTCCCATGTCGAGCGACGTATTCCCCCGCCGGGTGGTCGTCACCGGCTCCCGCGGGCTGATCGGGGCGGAGCTGGTGCCGCACCTCCTCGGCCGCGGGCACGAGGTCGTCCGCTTCGTCCGCGGCGATGTGAAGCCGTTGGATGACGGCACCACGGCGGTGAGCTGGGACCCGGAGGGGGCGGTTGACCCGCGGTCGCTCGAAGGGGTCGATGCGGTGGTGCACCTCGCCGGCGAGAGCATCGCCGCGGGCCGCTGGACCGCCGAGCGCAAGCGGCGGATTCTGGAGAGCCGCACCGGCCCGACCCGCCGGCTCGCGGAGGCGGTCGCGGCCCTGGACCGCAAGCCGGCGTTCCTCTCGGCCTCGGCGGTCGGCGTCTACGGCGACCGCGGCGACGAGGAGTTGAACGAGTCGTCCGCCGCGGGGAGCGTGTTCCTGGCGGACCTTTGCAAGCAGTGGGAGGCGGCGACCGAACCGGCGTCGGCGGCCGGGGCGCGGGTGGTCCACGCCCGCATCGGGATCGTGCTGACGCCGAAGGGCGGAGCGCTGGGCGCGCAGCTCCCGGCGTTCCGGTTCGGCGCCGGGGCGGTCCTCGGCGGCGGTCAGCAGTGGGTGAGCTGGATCACGATCACCGATCTGGTCCGGGCGTTTCACCACGCGCTGGTGACGGAGGACCTGGCGGGGCCGGTGAACCTGGTCGCCCCCCATCCGGTGACGAACCGGGAGTTTGGCCGGACGCTGGCGCGGGTGCTGCGGCGGCCGTTCCTGATGACACTCCCGGCGCCGGTTCTGCGGGTGCTGTTCGGCGAGGCGGCCGACGAGGCGCTCCTGACGAGCCTGCGGGTACGACCGCGGAAGCTGCTCGACACCGGGTTCGCGTTCGACCACCCGCACCTGGAGGCGGCGCTGCGGGCGTTGCTGGTGTAGTTCCAAGTTCCAAGTTCCAGAGTTCCAAGTCGATCCCCGTCAGCTTGGAACTCTGGAACTTGGAACTTGGAACTA
>DASSAT010000090.1:0-5760 GCA_035699305.1 Fimbriiglobus sp.
CGTCGGGCCTCGAAGACTCGACCCGACCTACAAGAGCTATCCCGCCTCGGACTTGGCCGCGGTCGGCGTGTTCTGCAACCGGGCCTGCAACTCCGCCCGGTGGCGGTACAGGATCGAGAGTAGCTCGTCGTCGTCGATAGAGCCAAGCCCCCGGTCGAGGTGAGCCTCCCCCAGGAACCCGAGGTGCGCGAACAGCTGGCCGAGCCGCACATCCGGGGAAAGCGCGACCACCTCGGCCAGCACCGCCAACGCCTCGCGTCGTAGGTCTGAGGTCACGGGAGTAGTTCTCCGATCTTCGGCTCGGCGGCGAAGGCTTTGGGGAGTTGGCCGATCACCTCGACCCGGATCAGGGTGCCGGGCGCGAGCTTGGCGATCCGGGTCGCCCGGGTCACCCCATTGTACAGCATGAGTACCCCGTCCAAACCCTCGTAAGCCCACGGCGCGGGCATCCCGATGGCCGACCGGCCGAACAGGGCAATTTGCCGCTGAAGCTTGGCCGGGTCCGCCCCCTGGTGCCGGGACGGCGGAACTCTCAATTCGCGGGGATCGACATCGCGGAAGTCGGGCATCCGGGAAGTGTACCCGACAGGCGAACGAGGAGCATCCGGCAGTCTACCCGACGTACACCCCATCCAGTGCCACCGCGCCGAACGGGGCGAACGCCTCGGCCAGGTGCAGCCCCGGCGGGACCGTCTTGTACACCCGTAGCTCGCTGCCGGTGCCGCTGCCGGCGATCACCTCGGGGTGTCCGTCGCCATCGAAGTCCTTCGCCGTCACCCGCACGCCGCCGCGGTCGCTCACGTCGCCGGCGAAGGCGTTGCCCAGCGGCGTCGCCAGCGCCGACGCCACACCGCCCGTCAGCAGCGCCCGGCTGCTCAGCGTCAGCACCCGCGGGCCGCCGCCAGGGCCGGCGCCGAACACCAGATCGCCCCAGCCGTCGCCGTCCGCGTCCGCCACCGCCACGTAGGCGCCGTTGCGCAAGCCCGGCTCGAACGCGAAGAAGTCCGCCCCCAGGTGCCGCGGCGAACCACTCAGTACGCTCGCCCCGTCCACCAGACTCACCCGCGGGCCGCCGCCGAAGCCGGCCGACACCACCAGGTCCGGCACCCCGTCCGCGTTCACGTCGCCGACCGCCGACCGCGCGCCGCCGCGGAAGCCCGGGTCGTCGATGCCGAAGAAGTCCGCCGCCGCGGTGATCCGGTCGCCGGCCAGCGTCAGGATTCGCACCCGCGGGCCGCCGCCCTGATCGGGGGTGAAGACCAACTCGTCCCGGCCGTCGTGGTTGAAGTCGCCGGACGACACGAACAACCCGCCGGTGAACGACGACTCGAACACCGCGAACTCTGTTACCAGGTCCTGGAACGTCCGCCCGTCCAGCACCCGCACCCGAGACCCGCCGCCGGGGCCGGTCGCCGCGACGACATCCGTGAAGCCGTCGCCGTTGACGTCCGCCGCGGTCGCGCGGACCGGGCCGCCGAAATTGCCGAACGGGTGAAGTAACGGGCCGACCGGCGCAAGCCGGCCGTCGGCGCCGGCGGTGTACGCCTGCAACGAGCCGTCGGTCGGCCCGGAGACCAGCGTCAGCCGGCCGAGCGTGTCCCCCTCCCAGATCGGGGTGCCGGCCGGGACGCCGGTCGCCACGCCGCCGGCCGCCGGGTCGCCGCCGACCGGCAGCGCCGGCGAACCGGGCAGCCCCGCCACCTGCCAGCCGATGTCCTGCAACGCCGCGTAGTCGAGTTCGGAGAACGGCACCCGGCCCCACTCCAGCACCGGTTGCAGCGACACCGGGCTGCCGTCCGAGCGGGTGCCCTGCGCCCAGTGCGCGTCGTCCGGCGCCAGTGGCGGCGCGGACCCGTACACCGCCGTCGCGGTCGATCCCATGAACATGCCGTTCCGGGCCAGCGCCGCGAACTCCGGCGCGGTGCCGAACCCGAGCAAGTGGCCCAGCTCGTGGACGGCGACGCTGTACAGGTCGATCTGCCCCGATGCCCGGCCGGCCGGGTCGGCACCGAGATACCAGTTGGTGTCGGCGTCGAACGACAGGCTGCCGCCCCAGACGCCGCCGCCGGTGCCGGGCCGGTCGGTGATCGAGTGCACGAACGCCGGCGAGCCGCTGACCGTGTAGCCGCCGGGGCCGCCCTCGCCGGCCTCCCCCGGCCCCAGGGCGGCGCCACCGGCATAGACCACCACCGCCCCTTCGGGGATCGCCGGGTTGGTCAGCCGCACGTCGGCCCCAGTGGTTGGGTGGTGGAAGGTCGCCTGCCAGGCGTCGCCGGCACCCGGCGCGATGGCCGCGGGGGTGGAGACGACGCGCGAGCCGAGGTCGGTGGCGGCCCGCTCCAGGGCGCCCCGCGCCGCGGGGTCGGCGAAGAACCCGGAGGTGTCCAGCGAGTAGTCGAACCGGAACGTCAGTGCCGGGGCCAGGCGGTCTTCGAGCGTCTCCGGGCGCAGGGCGGCCCAGGCCCGGCCCGGCCGGGTGGTCGTCGGCATCGTGGTAGTCGGTCGCGTGGATGTGCGGCGCGGCGTCGTGCCGGTCCGGGGACTCCGTGCCGCACCCGCAGGCCAGGGCGGGCCGGGGGGTCGGAACGCCTGGAACTTAGAACAGATTTTCCCGACGCGCCAAACCCGGGGAGTCGATGCGTCGTCTCAGTTATGATGACCTGGTAGGCTCTTCCGGTTACGGAACCTGTAGTTGCGCCGGGGCCGAAGTCTCTCTCGCGGCGTGGACCCTCCACCTGTTCCGCTCGGGTCGGATAAGCGAAGCGAACCCCCCGTTCGGTCGTCGAAACTTGGACCGCGGATTGCCCGGACCGTCGCCCGGGGCGCATGATTGGCGTTGTAGGACTCTGGCCGTCGGGCCGGGCGTACCCCCGAAGGGAAGACACAGATGTCGCGTCACAGCTACTCCCGCACCCGCCGGCCGGCGTTCCGCCCCGTGGTGGAGGCGCTGGAGGCCCGGTCGGTCCCGGCCGCCAGCCTGGTGTCGGTCGCCGACGACGGGCTGAGCGGGGCCAACGCCCCCGTGACCCTCCTGGGCACCAGCGACGACGGCGGCGCGATCCTGGTCCAGAGCACCGCCACCAACATCGTCCCCGGCCAGAACGACGTGCCGGGCACCCTGGACCTGTTCTGGATCAGCCGAACGTCCGGCCAGCGGGCGCTGATCACCGCCCAGGACAAGACCCTGCCGGGCGGGGCCAAGGCACTGGGTGCGGAGTCGTCTACCCCCGGGCAGTTCCTCAACGCGCTCATCAGCGGGGACGGCGAGTCGGTCATCTTCCTGAGCGGGGCCAACGCCCAGCGGTTCAACGCCAGCCTCCAGGCAGCCACCGACGACGGCGGCATCGACGCCTACGTCTGGAACGCGGACACCCGGGTCATCCAGTTGGTCAGCCAGGACAAGGCCGGGTTCGCCCTGGGGGCGCAGCAGTACGGCGTCTCGAACCCGTCGATCAACACCGACGGCAAGACGGTGGCGTTCATCTCCAACGCCGTCATGTTCGACGAGTACGACAACAAGTATAAGGCGGGCGAGAAGAGCGGCGCCATCGACCGCGGCCCGTTCGGCCCGAACCTCTTCTCCGCCCTGATTGACCGGACGACGGGCACGGTCCTGACCCCCCGGCCGGTGACGTACTTCTTCACCACGTTCAACACCCTCGACCCGCCCAACGCCGGCACCTTCTTCCCGCCGTTCAGCGACATCTCCGTCGATCCCCTCGGCCGATACATGAGCGGCGAGGGGCTGACGTTCATCATGACCCGGGACTACCGCAACACGTCCTTCTTCCCCGGGCCGTTCCCGCCGCCCATCACCGCGACGGGCAGTGACGTCTGGACGTTCTCCTTCGCCGGGGCCGGCCTCAACCCGGGCGGGACGCTGAACTTCAACGCGGTCTCGTTCGTGTCCGACCCGATCGGGTTCTCGTCGCTGCTCTCGGACTCCGGCGGGACGGCCGGCAACGCCATCCTCGCCCGGGACCGGGCCGACGTGGTCGTGTACACTGCCAAGACCGCGCCCGGGGCACCGATCGTCCCGGGGTACATCAACAACAACAGCGGCGAGTTCGAGCTGTACCGGGCGGTGCTCGACCCGCAGAACCCCAACAGCTACACCAGCGAACTGATCACCATCGCCGCTGGCACAACGGCCAGCGGCGGCAACGGCACGCTCGACCCGGCCCCGGGTTCCTACGGGGTCACCGGGACCGGCCGGCAGGTGCTCTTCACCAGCTCCGGGTCCACCTTCGTTTCCGGGCTGATCGACAAGAACAAGGCGCTGGACGTCTTCCAGCGGGACACCGACCTCGACAAGACGTTCGCCATCAGCGTGACCGCGACCAACCCGAACCGGACCGGACTGGGCGAGTCGCGGCTGCCGGTGCAGACGTTCGACGGGCTGGTGGTGGCGTTCGAGTCCACCGCCCCCGACCTGTCGCACACCCCGGACGCCAACGGCCAGTCCGACGTCTACGTGCGCGACCTGGTGCGGCGGACGACCGCCCTGGCCAGCGTCGTGCCGGGGAACTTCCACGCCGCCAACGACAAGTCGTTCGGGCCGGTGATCGGCGGCGGGTTCCGCAACGGCACCCTGTACTTCAACAGCGAGGCGACCGACCTGGACCGGGACTTCACGGTCGATGAGGACGTCTCCCAGGTGTACACCACCTTGACGCCGCTGTTGGCGACCGGGGCGCCGCGGGAGGTGGCGTTCTCCGGCGGGTCCAGCGGCTTCGCCGCCCTCGGGTCGATGGGCCTGGACGGGGAGATCATCACCAGCAGCAAGTTCCAGCCGTTCCCCGGGTTCCGCGGCGAGGTCCGGGTGGCGTCGGCGGACGTGACCGGGGACGGTGTGCTGGACCTGATCGCCGGGGCCGGCCCCGGCGGCGGGCCGCGGGTGCTGGTGATCGACGGATTCAACGGCCGCACCGTCCGCGACTACTTCGCGTTCGAGCCGACGTTCACCGGCGGGGTGTACGTGGCCGGCGCCGACGTGGACGGCGACGGGTTCGCCGAGGTGATGATCGGGGCCGGCGAGGGCGGCGGGCCGCGGCTTCAAATTTACGACGGGGCGGTCGGCGGCATCATGGTGGACGACTTCGCCTACGAGAGCACCGCCCGGACCGGGGTGCGGGTGGCCTCCGGCGACTTCAACGCCGACGGCCTGCCCGACGTGTACGCCGCGGCCGGCGTCGGCGGCGGGCCGCGGGTCCGCGTCTTCGACGCCAAGGCGCTGCCGGACAAGTTCGTCGTCCTGGCTGACTTCTTCGCCTACGAGTCCACCCAGCGGGGCGGGGCGTACATCGGCGGCGGCGACTTCGACGGCGACGGCATCGGCGACATCATCACTGGGGCCGGCCCGGAGGGCGGCCCCCGGGTTCGCGTCTTCAACGGCGCCAACCTCCTCCTCCGCGACCCCAACCAGCCGATCACCTTCCTCGACTTCTTCGCCTTCGACCCGAACTCCCGCAACGGCGTGCGCGTCGCCCTACGGGACATCGACGGCGACCGGACGGCCGACATCGTGGTCGGGTCCGGCGGCGGCAGCCCGCGGATCAAGACCTACGCCGGCGGCCTCAGCGGCGGCCCGGGCGCCCCGCTCCAGCTCCAGGAGTTCGTCCCGTTCGGCGAGGTGTTCGGCCGGTTCGGGGCGTGGGTCGGGTAACAGCGGTGAGCGGTGAGCAAAGACAGGAACGCCCGGGTCACGATTCCCGGGCGTTCTTCTTTTGTCCGGCTCACTGCTCACCGCTCGAAGTCTTT
>DASSAT010000091.1:0-5873 GCA_035699305.1 Fimbriiglobus sp.
ATCGAGGTGCTGCACTGGGACCGGCCGTATCAACCGGAGACGGACGGCCGCGATTTGGCCTGAGGTGTCGGGCGGCTGAGGTCGTCTCCCGCGGGGTCAGTGTGCCGCCGCCCCGCAGTTCTCGCAGCCGACCCGAGCGGGTTCGCCCCCTGGTTGGCCTACGACGCAGGACGGCGGCAGGTGCACGGTGAAAACGCTGCCGCAGTCCGGCTGGCTCTCGACCGTGATCTGGCCGCCCAGGACGACGACCAGTCGCCGGCAGATGGCCAGGCCCAACCCCCACCCGGGGCGGGACCGCGACCCCGGGTTGTGGACCTGCGTGAAGTCGTCGAAGATCCGCCCCAGGTCCGCGGGTGCGATACCGACCCCAGTGTCGCGGACGCGGATCACCACGGCATGTTCCGGCGTCAGCTCCGCCGATACCGTCACACCGCCGGCGTCCGTGAACTTGACCGCGTTGGTCACCAGGTTGGTGAGGACGCGGGCCAGCTTGACCCGATCGGTCCGCATCTCGATTGGCGACGCCGGCGGCTCGGCCGTCAGCCGCAATCCCTTGGCCTGGGCCAGCGGGAGCATGCGCTGGCACTCCGCGGCCAGCAGGTCGTTCAGTGAGAAGTCGCACTCGTGGAGGCTGACCCGGCCGGAGTCGATGGAGGAGACGTCGAGCACGTCGGAGACCAGGTCGGTCAGGGACGCGGCGTTGGCCTGGAGGCGTTGCGCCAGGCCGGGCACCTGAACGGCCAGGGCCGGGTCGTCGGCGGTGCGGCGGATGACCTCGGCGATCATGTTGATGGCGTTGACCGGGCCGCGGATGTCGTGCGACGCCGACGCCAGCAGGCGGGACTTTCGACTACTGGCCTCCTCGGCCTCAAGCCGGCGGTGGTCGAGTTCCACGTTCTGCCGGGCGATCTCCTCCTGGCAGCGGAGCAACTCCCGGTTCGCCGCCTCGAGTTGCCCGTTCTGCACCCGCAGGGCCGACCCTTGCGACTCCAGGGTGTCGGCGGCGAGCGTCCACGCGTGGAGCAGGCCGGCCGAAAGCACCACGGCCACCGAGGACAGCACGCGGTTGATGAAGTACGGCTCGCCGAGGGAGAAGGTGCCGGCCGGGATTTGGACGGCGTAGACGGCGAAGGTCATGCCGATCAGGAGTCCCGCCAGGCCCCACAGCAACCGCCGGTCTCGCGCCGCGGCGGCGAGGACCAGCGGCAGGACGTAGACGAGGGAGACGTTCAACTCGATCCAGGTGCACCAATCGACTACCACCTCAACCGCGGCGAGGGCCACCGCCAGGTTGCCCGCGAACGGCACCGGGCGGTGGCACAAGAACTCCGACAGGCTCTTCCGTGCGCTCATGCCCCATTCCCGGGAGTGATGTATGCGGACCCGACGCGGGAGAATTGCAACGTACTGCACCCGCGGCGCGGGTGTCAAGCACCCGCCGCGAACGGTAGTGCGTCTGTTTGGGAGGGCGAGACTCCCGCCGAGCCGATGCCAGAGGCTCGGCGGGAGCCTCGCCCTCCCAAAAACCCTCCGCGCGGGACTTTCAATAGCTCGCCCGCCGCCGGCGCCGGACCCAGCCGATCCCGGCCAGCCCGGCCGCCGCCAGGCCGAGGACCGTCGTCGGCTCCGGCACCGGCGTGAACACGACGACGTTGTCGTACAGGCCGAACAGGAATTGCTGCTCGCCCGCCGGCGCGACGCTGCTGAAGAAGTCGTACTGCCCGAGGGTGAAGTTTGTCCCCGCCAGCGTCTCGGCCGAGATGTCCACCGTCGAGATCAACACATCGGTGCCGTTGCGGTCCCGGATGAACCACCGCACCGTGTTTCCTTCCCGGGTAACAGTCCAGGTGTGCCACTCGAACCCCTGACTCCCGACCAGAGTGTTACCCGTCTGGTTCCCGCCCTGCGCGCCCGGGGGCGCGACGTTGCCGAAGTTCGCGTAGTACGGGTCGGCTTGATCTTGCGGGGTCGTTCCGGCGGCCGCGTAGCCCGTGTTGTTCAGGAACGCCCCAGCGTTCACCCAGGCGTTGTAATCGCGGACGGTGGTCGATGTCCCGCTGGCCCCGCCCTCGCCGGAGGCCGCGAACGTCACGCCATCGACGTTCCCCGGGGCCGCGGCCGTCCCGGGGAACTGATGCGTGGTCCCCGTCGTCCCGATGCTGACCCCGGCGTGCTGCGTCGAACCCGTGCCGCCGCCGGGGAACGCCCCGTTGGCGTTCATCCACAGGTCGAACCGGACGGCGTAGTTGGTCAGGCCCGCGTTGATCGGCGACGTGGTCGGCGAGACGCTGACGCCGCCGATGGTGCCGCTGCCAGGTGTCGTTTCGACCTTGTTCGCCTGGAGCATCAACCCGCGGGTGGTGCCGCCGGTCGAGTTCGGGGCCGACGGGATGCCCAGCGCGCTGTAGTCGAAGCCGAACGTGGCGGTGCCGTAGTTGGCAGTCGCGTTCGAGAAGATGACCGAGTAGGCCGTCCCGGACGTTGAGTCGAGGTTGTCGCTGAAAAGGGTGGTTTGGGCCTGGACCGCGGTCGGGAGGGTGGCCAGGAGGCCGGCCACGGCGATCAGGGTGCGACAGTTCATCGGTCCCTCATGGTTGTGTGAACAGTGAAATCCGTCCAACGTACCCGGCAGGATGGTATGCAGGCGACCCGCGGTTTCAACCAACCTCCCCGGTTTCCCATGCGACGGCGACACGGGGCGGCCCGGCTACAATGGGTGTACGTCCGTGACCCGTGCGAGCCTTGCTCATGGCCGAGCCGATCCGACTACCCGTCACTGACCCCGACCGGCTGCCGCCGGCCGAGAAGGTCAAGACGTTCCCGACCACGCCGGGCGTCTACCTGATGAAGGACGACCGCGGCGAGGTCATCTACGTCGGCAAGGCCAAGAGCCTCCGCAGCCGGGCGTCCACCTACTTCACGAAGGAAGCGGCCGAGGACGTGCGCACCCGCGAACTGGTCAAGCACATCGCCGACATCGACTTCATCCCCTACGAGACGGACGTCGAGGCGCTGCTGAAGGAAGCCCGGCTCATCAAGGACATTCAGCCGAAGTTCAACCGGGCGCAGAAGGACGACAAGTCGTTCCCGTACCTGCAAATCCGCACCCGGGAGGAGTTCCCGCGCGTCGAGTTCACCCGGGTGCCGCGGCGCAAGGGCGTCCGCCTGTACGGGCCGTTCACCAGCTCGCGCAGCCTGCGGGCCGCCGTGAAGGTGCTCCAGCGCGTGTTCCAGTTCCGCACCTGCACGCTGGACATCAAGTCCGCCGACGACCGCTGGCGCTGGTTCCGGCCGTGCATCTTGCACTCGATCCGCCAGTGCACCGCCCCGTGCAACTTCCGCATCAGCCGGGAGGACTACCGCCGGTCGATCCGCAAGCTGATCCTGGTCCTGGAAGGGAAGAAGAAGAGATTGATCCGCGAGATGGAAGCGCAGATGCGGGAGGCGAGCGCCGCCTTGCAGTTCGAGAAGGCGGCCCGCATCCGCGACGAGATTGCCGCGTTGGGGAAGCTGGAGTTGCGTGGCGAGGCGACCGAGGACGTGCAGCCGCACGTCTTCCCGATCGACCCGAAGAAGGGACTGGCAGGATTAAAGAAGGTGCTGGGGCTGTCGAAGGTGCCGCGGACCATCGAGGGGGTGGACATCGCCCACCTGGGCGGGCAGGACACGGTGGCGTCGCTGGTGTCGTTCCTGGACGGGCTGCCGTTCAAGGGCGGCTACCGGCGGTTCAAGATCAAGACGGTGGAGGGGGTGGACGACTTCGCGTCGATGCGCGAGGTGATCTCGCGGCGGTTCAAGCGGCTGCACGACGAGGACGCGACGTTCCCGGACGTGCTCTTGATCGACGGCGGCAAGGGGCAGCTCAACGCGGCATTGGACGCCTTCCGGGTGCTGGGGGTCGAGCCGCCGACGGTGATCTCGCTGGCGAAGCAGGAGGAGGAGATATTCCGGCCCGGGGAGTCGGAGTCGATCAAGCTGAGCCGGCATTCGGCGGCGCTGCGGCTACTGCAATACGTGCGGGACGAGGCGCACCGGTTCGCGCAGCACTACCACCACATCTTGCGACGGCGAAAGCTCACAGAAGAGTAAGAAATTCACCGCGGAGGGCGCGGAGGGCGCAGAGAGAAGACAAGAGTTTAAGACGGTCCTAACTCTGTCTTTCTCTCTGCGCCCTCCGCGCCCTCCGCGGTGAATTGAATCACCCCTCGATGCGCCACTGCCAGTCGTTCATCGACTCCATCCGGGCGTGATCGGTCAGGTCGAACTTCAGTGGCGTCACGGTGATGTACTGCTCGGTCAAGGCAGCCACGTCGGTGTTCGGGTACGGCTCCGGGCAGGAGAACTCGGGGTTCGTCCAGAAGTACGTCCGGCCGCGCGGGTTCACCCGGCGGTCGAACTTCTCCTGGTACGGCGTCACGTTCTGCGGCACGACGCGGACGCCCTTGATCGGGCCGTGCTCCAGCACCGGGATGTTGACGTTGAACAGGCTGCCGGCGGCCGGGCGGCTCGCCAGGATTTGCTGGACCACCTGCCGGGCGTACCGGGCGGCCTTCGGGAAGTCGTAAATCTTCTTGTCGTACTCCAGCGATACCGCGATCGCGGTGAATCGGTAGAACGCCGCCTCGATGGCCGCCGCCACCGTGCCGGAATACAGGACGTTGATGCCGGCGTTCGAGCCGGCGTTCATGCCGCTGACGATCACGTCCGGCGGGTCGGGCAAGAGTTCGAGCAGGGCCAGCTTAACGCAGTCGGCCGGCCGGCCCTCGACCGCCCAGCCGACGAACGACTTGTTGCCCTCGGCCTCCTCGAAGACCTCGTTGACCAGCAGCGGGGTCAGCAGGGTGACGGAGTGCCCGGCCGCGCTCTGCTCGGCGGCCGGGGCGACGACCGTCACGCTGCCGAGGGGGAGGAGTTCCTTGCGCAGCGCCCGCAGGCCGGGGGCGTAGATACCGTCGTCGTTGGTCAGCAGGATGCGCATCGAGGGCTTCCCGGGGCTTCGATCCGTGAACGGCTACCGACCCGTCGTCGGCGCCTGGCTCAGCCAGTGCTCTTTCAGCCCGGCCAGTTCGTCGCGCGAATAAAAGTGTGTCGCCACCCGGGTATGATACATCATCTCGACGAGTTGGTCGTCCAGGAGCGACCGCTTCAGGGTGGCGTAGAGCGGGCCGTGGTTGACGTTCTCCCACTTCGGGCGGAAGTCCCGGACGCCGAGGAACGAGCGGAAGGCCGACCGCGAGCACGCCGCCAGGTCTTCGAGCCGGATCAACAGGACGTCGGCCCCGTTCCCGCGGTAGACGTGATGGCCAGCGTCCCTGCGGAACGGCTCGGCGAACACGTCCACGCCGAAGGGCGCCAGGACGTGCCGATCGAACCACACCGACGGGTCGCCGGCGTAGTGGGTGAGGTAGATCGCGCGCAGCTCGTCCAGGGAAACGCCCCCGCGGGCGTAGCGGTCGGCGAACTGTGGGATGAACGAGTTGATGCTGTGAAACAGGAGCGAGAGGCTGCGGGCGATCGGGTCGCGGACCAGGGTGACCACCTTCCACGGCGGGCCGTCCCACGCCTCGAACCGCCGGCGCACGGAGCGGCACTTCTCAATCTCGGCCAGCGCCTCGGTCGGGTCGGTCATCGCCGCGCGGACTGCCCGCTCGTGCTCGTCGAGGTCCTCGAAGACGTGGGTGTGAAAGACCAACTCCGGGTCGAAGTGCCGTTGCAGCTCCAGGTACACCGACATCGAGCCGACCTTGGCCATCTGGTGGACCACGATCGGGGCCGTCGGGCGGCGCTCGCCCGCGACCACGGCTCGCCTCAGGGTGTCGATGACCTTCGAGAACAAGGGGAGACCTCGCCGGACTGTTCGTGTTGGTCGGGCC
>DASSAT010000092.1:0-2444 GCA_035699305.1 Fimbriiglobus sp.
GACGTGCCCGGCAAGCTGCTGGTCATCGGCGGCGGGTACATCGGGCTGGAGATCGGCAGCGTCTACGCGGCGCTCGGCACGAAGGTGACGGTGGTCGAGTTCCTGGACGGCATCTTGCCGATGGCCGACCGCGACCTGGTGGCGCCTTTAGAGAAGAAGTTGCGCAAGGAGTTCGAGGCGATCCACACCAGCACCAAGGTCGCGGCTCTGAAGCCCATCAAAGAGGGCATCGTCGCCACACTGGAAGGGAAGGACGTGCCGGGCGAGCTGACCTTCGACCGGGTGCTGGTGTCGGTCGGCCGGCGACCGAACTCGGCGAACCTGGGGCTGGAGAAGGCGGGCCTCAAGACCGACGAGAAGGGTTACATACCCGTCGATAAGCAGCGGCGGACGGCGGTGCCGCACATCTTCGCCATCGGCGACGTGGCCGGGGAGCCGGGGCTGGCGCACAAGGCGACGGCCGAGGCGCGGGTCGCGGTCGAGGTGCTCATCGGGGAGCCGGCCGAGTGGTCGCCGCGGGCGATCCCGGCGGTGATCTTCACCGACCCGGAGATCGCCTGGGCCGGGCTGACCGAGATGGACGCGCGGAAGGAGAACGTGCAAGTCGAGGTGCTGAAGTTCCCGTGGGCGGCGTCCGGGCGGGCGGTGTCGATCGCCCGGACGGAGGGTCTGACCAAGATGCTGGTCGAGCCGCAATCGAAGCGGGTGCTCGGGGTCGGGATCGTCGGTGCCGGGGCCGGGGAGATGATCTCGGAGGCGGTGCTGGCGGTCGAGATGGGAGCGGTCGCCCGGGACGTGATGGAGTCGATCCACCCGCACCCGACGCTGTCGGAGACGGTCATGGAGAGCGCCGAGTTGGCCTACGGCAGTGCCACGCACCTCGCCGCGCGGAAGAAGGTTGCCAAGTAATGTAGTCCGCTCGCTCCGCGAGCGGTCTTCGCAAAACCGCACGCGGAGCGAGCGGACTACATTCCGGAGGATCCCCGATGGACTGGCGCGCGTTCGCCAAGAAGCTGATCTTGAATGACGGCCGGATCGACGCGGTGGAGGCGTTGTTCCTCCGCCGGGCGATCGCCGAGGACGGCGCGATCGACCGCGTGGAGGTGGAGTTCCTGCTGGACCTGCGGAAGGACGCGAAGTACGTCCACCCGGACTTCACCCGGCTCCTGTACAAGGTGCTCAAGCGCGCGGTGCTGCGGGACGGGGCGATCGGCGCGGCCGAGGTCGAGTGGCTGCGGAAGCTGATCTTCGGCAACTACCTGGCCGGGCCGCAGGAGTTGGCGTTCCTGGAGGACCTGCGGCGCGAGGCGCGGACGGTCCACCCGGACTTCTACTCATTGCTCTCCGACGCCGGTGGGGTGACGCCGGCCAAGCCGGTCCGCACCCGGGCGACACCGCTGGCCAAGCCCGCGCCGAAGAAGGGGCGAAAGTAACCGCGATGCACCGACGGACCTTCCTCGCAACTGCCGCCGCCCTCGCCGCCGGCTGCGGCCGCCGACCCGCTGGCCCGGCCCCGACGGCCACGCCCGACGACCTGGCCCGCATCCGGGCCGAGACGGCGGCCCGCGCGCGGCACCTCGACCTGCTACAACGGTTCCGCGTCCCGCCGACCGCGACCCGCACCACGCCGAAGCCGCCGGCCGACGTGCTGGCGACGGCCCCGGAGTTGAAGGGTCTCATCAAGGTCGCCGTCCGGTTGCACCCCCGCTACTCCGACGAGCCGACGCCGGACGAGTCGAAGCTCGGCGGGCGGTTCCTGTGGCCGACCGCCGAGCCGTGGCCGACGTGCGAGGAGCACGGCATCCCCTTCGTGCCGGTCCTGCAACTGCGGCAGCAGGACGCGCCGCCGACCGTCGCCTATCGCCCCGACACCGACCTGATGCAACTGCTGTGGTGCCCGCGCGACCACCTGACGCCGACGGTCGTCTGGCGCAAGCGGGCGGACGTGACCGCGCCGGCCGATGCCCCGCCGACCGACCTCGCGTTCCCCGGTTTCGTCCCGGTGCCGTGCCGGGTGTTCCCCGAGCGGGTGTTGGAGTTCCCGCCGGCCGGGCTGTTGCCGCCGTCGGCCCAGCGGCACGTCACCGGCCTCAACGACTACGACGCGCTGTTAAGCGCCTGCCCCGGGACGAAGGTCGGCGGGTGGCCGTCGGGCGTGACGAAGGACCAGCCGACCGCGTGCGACCACTGCCGCCGACCGACGGACTTCCTGCTGACGGTCAGCGGCGCGGAGTGGGGTGAGGTGGACTGGACGCGGTGGATGCCGACCGAGGAGCAGCCGGCGCGCTCGCCGGAGGCGGACCAGGGCTACGGCCGGGCCGCCGGGCTGAGCTTGAAGAGACCGGTCAATGTGTTCATCTGCCGTCGCTGCGACGGGTGGCCGGTGCGGGTGGTGGGGTAGAGGAAGGCATTCACCACAAAGGCACAAAGATCACACAAAGAAA
>DASSAT010000093.1:0-7455 GCA_035699305.1 Fimbriiglobus sp.
CTCCTGGACCCGGTCCAGGTGCGGCGACCGCAGCAGGACGTTGACCCCGCCGTTGCCGAGGTCGTTGCCGCACAGGTCCAGTTCCCGGACCGACGCCAGCAGCGGGCAGGCGGCGATCCGGGCGACGTGCCGAGCGGCGTCGATCAGCCGCACCCGCCGGATGGGCGCCCGGCGGAACAGTTCCGCACCCCTTGCGAGGAAGGTGGCGGCGCCGACCGACACGCCTTCGAGCAGGCCGCGGCGGAACTCGAACCCGTCGGCCAGCCCGCGCAGGTGGTCGGTCCAGGCCAACAGGTGGGCCTGGAGGAGTTCCCCCTCGCGATGGATCAACTCGACGCGCCGCGGGTGGTCGTCGGAGATGCGGGCGAGTGCACACTGGACGCGGATCAGTTCGCCGCGGGCGCGGTCGGCGGGTTCGTCGGACTCGTCGAGGAAGTCGGCGTACACCAGCCGCGGCCCGTCGTCAGAGTGCCGGGCCAGGATCGGCTCCAGGAACGCCTTTTCCTCGGCAGGCGTGGGCATCGTGCGTCCCGCTGGCGAAGACGTGTCGTGCCCGTATTGTAACGGCGTTTCGGCCGGAAATCACGGCCTATTCGCCAAGTGACGGCGGGCGGGCGGCGTCGTATAAAGCGGAGGCACGCACCGGGACCGACCGCATGCACGTCATCCTGGCGACCGTGGGCACCGACGGGGACGTCTTCCCGCACGTCGGCCTCGGGGCCGCGCTCCGCGCCCGCGGGCACCGGGTCACACTGGCCGCCCCGGAGCCTTACCGCGCCCGCGCGGACGCCCTCGGGATCGAGTTTCACCCAATCGTCACGGCCGCCGAGATCGGCCGGGCGCTGGCCGACCCGGACATGTGGCACCCGCTCCGCAGTGGGGTGATGATGGCCCGGTGGGGCGCGCCGATGGTCCCCCGCCAGTACGAGGCACTCGCCGAACTCGCCGGGCAGCCCGGCAGCGTGCTCGTCGCCAACCCCGGCGTCCTGGCCGCCCGCCTGGTCCAGGAGACGCTGGGCACGCCGACGGCCTCCCTGCTCCTTCAGCCCGGCCTCCTGCCGAGTAGCACCGCCCCGCCCGAGATGACGGGCGGCCTGACCATCCCGGCGTGGCTTCCCCACCCGCTGCGACGGCTCTACTGGCTCGGGGTCGATGCCGCCGGGTATGCGCTCGTCGCCCGGTCGCTGAACAGGGTCCGGGCCGGCTTGGGGTTGTCCCCAGTCCGCCGTGTCTTCCGCTGGTGGCTGTCCCCGGACCTGGTGATCGGACTCTTCCCGCCCTGGTACGCGGCCCCCCAACCCGATTGGCCGCCGCAACTCCGCCTCGCCGGGTTCGGCCGGTTCGACGGGGCGGGGGGAGGGCTGCCCGAGGACGTGCGGACGTTCTGCGAAGACGGGCCGCCGCCGATCGCATTCACCCTCGGCACTGGGATGCGGCACGCGGCGGCGTTCTTCCGCACGGCCGTGGCGGCCTGCGACGCCCTCGGCGCGCGCGGCCTCCTCCTGACGAAGTACCCGGCCGTGGTCCCGGCCCGCCTGCCCTCGCGGGTGCGCCACTGCGCCTTCGCTCCGTTCCGCCGACTACTGCCGCTATGCGCGGCGGTCGTCCACCACGGCGGCATCGGGACGACGGCGGCGGCCCTGGAGGCGGGGTGCCCGCAACTCGTCCTGCCGCTGGCGTGGGACCAGCCGGACAACGCCGCCCGGATCGTCGGGTTGGGGGTCGGCCTGACCCTCGGGCCGCGGCGCCGCAGCAGCGGACACGTAAGTCGCGCCCTGGCCCGGCTGATGGCTGTGGACATCGGCGACCGGTGCCGTGCGATCGCGCGTCGGGCCGGCGGGGCGGACGGGTTGGCGGTCGCGGCCGGGTGGGTGGAAGAGCTGGCCGGGATGGCGAGGTAGACCAGCCGCGGCGTGGGACATGCCGCAATGAAGCCGTCGGTCGCGGCCCAGGTTCCGGGCGACTGGCGTTTGACTTCCGGCATTCTGAACTTATGAACACTATAGAATGGCGAAGCCCATTCGCACGCTCTGTCGGGGATCAGATTGCCACATTGCCACCTCCCAAAGTGGCAATCTGGTCCTGCTCCGATGCTCGGGCGGGGATCAGAGGATCACAATGCCACTCCCCGAAGTGATCCCCTGCTCCCTTGACCCCCGACGGTTGAGGCGGGGAACGAATAACCGGGGCAAGATCGCCACAATGCAGCTACGGGATGTGGAACGCTTCCTTCAGGACGGCCAGCGCCTCCTCGCCGCGGGCGCGCTCGACCACCACGCCGATGCACACCTCGCTGGTGTTAATCATCAGGATGTTGATCCCGCGCTCGGCCAGTGCCCCGAACATGCTCCGGGCCACCCCGGTGTGCGTCCGCATCCCGACGCCGAGCACGAACAGCACCGCGATGTCCGCGTCGCCGACCACCCGG
Organism: Fimbriiglobus sp.; assembly: GCA_035699305.1. Taxonomy (GTDB): domain Bacteria; phylum Planctomycetota; class Planctomycetia; order Gemmatales; family Gemmataceae; genus DASSAT01. The sequence goes on from DASSAT010000093.1 coordinate 2,429, forward strand.
CACGTCGGGTCGATGGCGCGCACCACGTCCTGCGTCCGCTTCAGCGCCCGGGTCAGGTCGGCCTTCGGCACCGTGAACGACAACTCCGCCCGGCCGGGGCCGGTCAGGTTTTGGACGATGGTGTCCACGATGATGCCGCCGGTGGCGACGGCAGTGAACACCTTCGAGCAGTTGCCCGGCTTGTCCGGCAGGTCGAACACGGTGATCCGGCTCTGGTCGGCGTTGAGCTGTACGTCGCTGACCAGCACGTCCTCCATCCCGGCCAGCTTCGCGGCGACGCTCGCCAGGTCGGGCAACTTGTCGTCGTCCACCAGCGGCGCCGGCCGCGGCTTGAACGCCGTCGCGGGGACCACGTCGCCGCCGGTCGGCTGGCCGGCCCCCTTGCGCGAGTCGTGCAGCTTGAACGCCTGGTGCACCGCCTTGAGCGCCCGCACCCCGTCGTTCTTGTCCACCAGCACGCTGATCTTGATGTCCCCGGTAGTGATCATCTTGACGTTGATCCCCTCGTCGCTCAGGGCGGCGAACATCCGCTCCGCGACGCCGGTGACGGCGCGCATCCCGGCCCCGACCACCGACACCTTGCTCACGTCCTCGACGCCGCGGACCGTCGCACCCAGGTCCGCCGCGATCGGCTGGAGCACCGCGAGGGCGTTCGCCAGCTCGGTCCGCAGCACGGTGAACCCGATGGACGCCTTGCCGGCCTCGCCGACGCTCTGGGCGATCATGTCCACCGCGATGTTCGCCGCCGCCACCGCCGCGAAGATGGTGTGGCTGACGCCCGGCCGGTCGGGCACGCCCTCCAGCACGATGCGGGCCTCGTCGCGGGCCAGGGCTGCGCCGCAGACCGGCACCTCGGCCATCCAGTCCGCCTCGGGGACGATCCAGGTGCCCAGGGCGTCCGAGAACGAGTTGCGGACCATGATCGGCACGTCGAACTTCTTGGCGAACTCGATGGACCGCGAGTGCATCACCCCGGCCCCCATGCTAGCCATCTCGAGCATCTCGTCGTAGCTCAGCGCGTCCATCTTGCGCGCCTCGGGGACGACCCGCGGGTCGGTGGTGTAGACGCCGTCCACGTCGGTGTAGATTTCGCACTCGACCTGGCCGTTGCGATCCTTGTTGGCCGGGTCGATCTTGAGTGCCGCGGCCAGGGCGACGGCCGTGGTGTCCGACCCGCCGCGGCCGAGAGTCGTGATGTCGTAGAACTCGTCCACCCCTTGAAAGCCGGCGACGATGACGACGTTGCCGGCGTCGAGCGCCTTGCGAATCTTGGCGGTGTCGATCTTCTTGATGCGGGCCTTGGTGTGGGTGCTGTCGGTGACGATGCCGATCTGCGGCCCGGTGAGGCTGATCGCCTGCTCGCCCTGCTCGTGGATGGCCATTGCCGTGAGCGCGATGCTGATCTGCTCGCCGGTGGCCAGCAGCATGTCCATCTCACGGGCCGGCGGCCGCTCGGAGATCTCCTTGGCCATCTCGATCAGGTCGTCGGTGGTGTCGCCGCGGGCGCTGACGACGACGATCACCTGGTTGCCGGCGTGCTTGGCGCGGATGGCCTTGCGGGCCGCCTCCTTGATCCGCTCCGCCGTCGCCACGCTTGTCCCGCCGAACTTCTGCACCACGAGGCCCACGGGAACATCTCCGAACAGGAAAGTACGTCGAACGAGAGTGTTCTACCGACGCCGGAGTAGGCTTCCAGTGACCGCAAGCGCCGGGTACGCTGGGTTATGCACCCCGGCCTCTTTTCCCGAGGTCCCAATGTCCTGGTTGAGATGGGTCGTCCTGGCCGTCGCCATCCCCCTCATCCCGGGGTTTGCGAAGGCTTACGACACGCTTGGGTTCTCGCTAGAGTTCACCACTTGGCCCGCCACTCATATCGCGGTAGTGGAAGGACAGACCGTCGTCGAGAGTTGGCGGGGGGATTGGAAGCCTGACCAGCAGTTGCCGGACGGCGCCGCGGAGTTCGCGCGGATGAAGCCGCCCACCCCGCCCGTCACCTACCGTCTGACCCACCCAGTTGGGACAGGAGCGCCAGTCGCCGTCAGCCGCATGGTACTGTTTCTGACCCGGGTGGAGGGGTGGAAGGATGGCAAGCCGGCGGACAAGTGGTACGCGGCCTCGGGGTTCGGCAAGCCCGGTTCCGCGGAGCTTTCCGTCGTGTGGCTAGAGGCAGGTCAGGGTGGGCGGGCATTCGTCGCCTTGCCATGCGGCGACCGCCGGGGGGGGTATGTAACTGCCGAGTTCGACACGTTCAAAGGGTTGAAGGAAAAGGCTCGACGGATCCTCGCTCTTCGTGTGCGACTTGATCGAGCGAATGCGGAACCTGACCCCACGGTCCGTGCGAAAATGTTGACGGAGTTGTTTGACAAGTTCACCCCGACGCTGTGGATCGTCGGGAAGTATGACCTACTCGATCCACTTCGGAAGTGTGGTGAGCCTGGAATCCGCCAGCTGCTCCTTTGGGCAATGAACCCTCGAAGCCCATATTCCGGTGACGCGATCGGTCAGATTGGTTTCGCAGGCGAGGAAGCAACCGAGGGTTTATTCCGACTTCTCAACGACGAAGCGGCCTACTGGAAGGAATGGGCCTCACGGGCAAAGCCAGGCGAACAGGCTAGAGACGAACCGTCGGGAAGGGGGCCGCGCCGACTCTGGCGCGTCCTCGACGCCGCTCGCTATCGCCTCTTATGGAGGTCGGATCGGAATCGTCAACTGCTCCGAGAACACCCTTCACTCCAGACCTTGAAGAAGGTACTTGAGAACCCGCCCTTCAAGCCGATCGAGGGGTCTGACTTCGATCAAGCCAGGGGCTTCCTCCGAACCATTCTCGCCAGCCCGTGACGTAGCCTTGACTTCCCTCACCACGCAGGTGAGGGCATCATCCAATCATTAAACCGTTGACTGCTCCGAGGGTGGCGAGTTGCGGCGACCGTCCGATTCCGCTACCCTCCTTCGGTATCCCGCTCCGCCGCCTCTCACCCGAGGTATCGCTCCGTGACCCGCCTCCTCGCCGCCGGCCTCGTCGCCGCTATCGCCGCCCCCGCCCTCGCCGACAACTGGCCGCAGTGGCGCGGGCCGAAGAACGACGGCCACTCCGCCGAGACCGGCCTGCCGGTCGAGTGGGGGCCGGACAAGAACGTCGTCTGGAAGTTCGAGATGCCCGGCCCGGGGGAGTCCACCCCCTGCGTGTGGGGGGACCGCATCTTCCTCACCACGGTGGCCGGCGATGACATCGTGCTGCTGTGCGTCGGGACCGACGGGAAGGAAAAGTGGCGGCAGGCGCTGGCGAACACCGGCAAGGACCGCAACGGGCCGGACCGGGCGACCGGCGCCTCCGCGTCGTGCAGCACCGACGGCAAGCACGTCTGGTCGTATGTCGGTGGCCAGCGTGCCGGGCGGCTGACCTGTCACGACCTCGACGGCAAGCTCGTCTGGGACAAGAACCTCCAGGAGTACGGCAAGTTCAACATCCAGTTCGGCACCCACTGGACCCCGGCCCTCTACAAGGGGAAGCTCTACCTCCAGGTGATGCACCGCGGCGCCCAGAAGTTGGTCCGACTGGACGCGGCCACCGGGACGCAGGAGTGGGCGGTGGACCGCCGGGGGGCGGTGGCGCCCCGACCGGACTACGGCCGCGGCCCCGAAAGCCCGGACGTGTACGCCTCCGCGCTGGTCTGGGAGGGTGAGGGCGGGCCGCTGCTGATCGCCCACGGCAACGACTACTGCACGGCGCACAAGCTCGACGACGGGGCCGAGGTGTGGCGGGTCGAGGGATTAAACCCGCGGAACGACTTGCACTGGCGGTTCGTGGCCTGCCCGCTGGTCACGCCGGACCTGATCGTCGTCCCGTCGTGCAAGAATGGGCCGGTCGTCGGCGTCAACCCGGTCGGGGCCAAGGGGGCGATCAACCCCGACAACCCGGCCGAACTGTGGCGGATCAACGGCACCCCCGACGTGGTCTCCCCACTGCGGGTCGGGGACATCGTCTACCTGTGTAGTAATGGGCCGCTCACCGCCCTCGACGCCAAGACCGGCAAGCAGCTGTACCGGGAGTCTCGCCCGCCGCAGATCCATCGGGCGAACATGGTGGCGGCGGACGGCAAGGTGTACATCATCGGCCGGGAGGGGAAGTCGGACGTGGTGCAGGACGGCCCGGAGTTCAAACGGCTGGCGGCGAACGCGCTGCCGGACAAGTTCTTCGCCTCCCCCGCGATCTCCGGCGGCCGCATCTACCTCCGCGGCTACGGCTACCTGTGGGCGATCGGATCCAAGTAAAAGAGTGGGTGAGGGGGTGAGGGCGTGAGGGGGTGAAAAACCCTGTCTTCGTCACGCCCTCACCCCCTCACCCCCTCATCTTCCGAATCGCCCCACCACCTGCCCCAGGGCATCAGGGGTTGGGCGCCGGGTTGGTGTAGACGTCCGGCAGGACGTTCCGCCGTAGCGGCGGGCCGCTGACCGGCTTGTCCGTGTCGGTCAGCGAGGCGGGGAGTTCGTCGGAGTCGGAGGCCGCGGCCGCACCGTCGGCCGGGACGGCGTCGCCGTTCGCCGGCGGCTCGTCCGGGCCGTCGCCGAACCGGACCCGGTAGCGGAACGCGGCGATGGCGAGTTGGTCGTTGGGCAAGAGCGCTGCCCGGCGGACCCGCTGGCCGTTGACCCGGGTGCCGTTGGTGCTGCCCAGGTCGCGGACCAGCACCAGCCCGTCGGTCTTGACCAGGAGGCAGTGCAGCTTTGAGACGCTCTTGTGGTCGAGGCGGACGTCGCAGTCGTCGTTGCGGCCGACCAGGGTCAGGTCCTTGACCAGTTCGATCGCCGGGGCGGCGTCCAGCGGGATCAGACGGGCTTGCATGGTCCCCCCCTGGGTCGGCGGCGGGCGCCTGCCTGGTGATACCCGTACCCCGGACGACGCATCCTGCCAAGGCGAAACTAAAGCGCCGACCGGCCAGCAGCGGCCGCTCGGTCGGCCAGCCGCTTGGCGTGGGCCGCCCGGCCGGGGTACGCCCGGTCCTGGGTGGGGGCGTACTGCTCGTACC
>DASSAT010000094.1:0-7699 GCA_035699305.1 Fimbriiglobus sp.
CGACTTCGCCTGCGCGTCGCGGACGGCCCGGCCCTCAGACAGGTCGTGCGTCAGCGGCTTCTCGACGTACACGTCCTTGCCGGCCTCGCAGGCGGCGACGGTCAGCGGGACGTGCCAGTGGTCGGGGGTGCCGATCAGCACCGCCTGAACGTCCTTGCGGTCGAGCAACTCCTGATACTTCTTCGTCGCCGCGGCCTTCGGGTCGGCGAGCTTGCGGCCCTCGGCGAGGGCCGCGTCCCACACGTCGCAGACGGCGATGATCCGAACGTTCTCGATCTTCGGCAGCGACCCCATGAGATGCCGGGCGCGGCCGCCGGAGCCGATGACGCCGACGGTCAGGGTTTCGTTGGCGGGGTAGCCGCGGGCGACGGACCCGGCGACGGTGGCGCCGGTGGCGAGGAGGAAGCTGCGGCGGGTCGGCTCGGCGGTCATGGCGAGGCTCCGGGTTGTGGGGCGGTCGGCAACAGGCTACCAATACCCCACGGACCACCCCCGCCGCAAGGACTGGCTTGCAATCATGCCGCGAATCGGGATCGTCACCCCCGCCCCGCCCGGGTCGCAGGCGGGCAACCGCGTCACCGCCGAACGGTGGGCCGAGTTGCTTCGTGCACTCGGCAACCCGGTGTCGGTGCTGACCGAGTACCGCGACGAGGACATTGAAATCCTGGTGGCGCTGCACGCGGTCAAGTCCGCCCCGAGTGTCGAGCGGTTCGCCGCGAGGCACCCGGGGCGGCCGGTGGTCGTCGCGATCACCGGGACGGACATCCACCGCGACCCGTCTACCGCAGACTACGATCGGCACCACGCCATTGCGAGGAGGACGGCCGCGGTCGCGGACCGGATCGTCTTCTTACGTGAGCCGACCTCGGAGGAACGGGGCTGGTTGCTCGATGCGCCGGCATGGCCGAAGTGCCGGGTGATCTATCAGTCGGCGGAGCCGCCGTTGTTCCGTCGCCAGTCGCGGGCGGGAAAGTTCGAAGTCTGTGTCCTCGGCCACCTGCGCGCGGTGAAGGACCCGTTCCGCACGGCCGAGGCGTCGCGGCTACTCCCGCCGGAGTCGCGGGTTCGCGTCCTGCACGTCGGGGCTGCCTTCGCCTCCGAAATGGAGGCCCGCGCCTGGCAGGAACTGGCCGAGAATCTGCGCTACCGCTGGTACGGCGAGTTGCCGCGGGACGACGCCCTGCACCTGCTGTCCGGGTGTCGGCTGCTGGCGATGACCTCGCGTTCCGAGGGCGGGCCGAGTGCGGTCTCCGAGGCGCTGGCGTGCGGGGTGCCGGTGGTCTCGACCCGGATCAGCGGCGTTACCGGCCTGCTCGGCGACGGATACCCGGGCTACTTCCCGGTCGGGGGCACGGCCGAGCTGGCCCGGCTACTGTGGCGGTGTGAGACAACGCCGGCGTTCTACGATGCGTTGAAGGAGTGGTGCGACGGCCGGCGGCACCTGATCGAACCGGCACGAGAGATGGAGAGCTGGCGGGCGCTGATGGATGAATTCTTGTAGGGTGTGTCGAGTCGTCGAGGCCCACCGTCTGCGCTAAGATGGTGGGCCTCGAAGACTCGACCCACCCTACGAAAAACATCATCACTCCGTCTTGGACGTGACGACCTCCAGGATCGCCTGCTCCCGCGCGGCCAGCCAGTCGCCTTCCCAGGTCAACGCCTTTCGGTAGCCGAACCAGACCGCGACAAGCAGGACGAGGGACAGCCCCAGCGCCGCGGGCCAGCCCCGGACCCCACCGAGTTCCGCCAGCAGCAATTCGACCCCGAGGGGCACCAGCGTCAGTGCCACGACGAGCGAGAACACCATCATGAAGCCCATGTGCATAAGGACCGGGACGAACCGGACGTGGGACGGCTGGATCGACCCCGCGGCGACCGGGATCGGGGCCACGATCGACAGCGCGTTCGCCAGCAGGCAGAACAGCAGGTACAGCGAGACGATCTGGGTAAAGGTCGCCAGGACGTGGTCCGGCCGCATCGGGTAGAGGCACGCCACGAGGACCAGGGCCGTCACGGCCAACCCCAGCACCAGCGGGACGGCGGCGAGGTTCTTGCCGAGCAGGACTTCACGCCGCGGCACCGGCGAGAGGACCAGCGCCCGGAACCCGGCCCGGTCGTAGCCGAACTGGTTGCCGACGAGTTGGATCGCCATCAGGAACACGAACGCCGCCGCCCCGGAGGCCATCAGCGGCCGGACCGGGCCGGGCGGACCGGTCGAGGCGGTCAGGACCATCGACCCGAAGACCACGACCATGATGAGCGGGCTGAGCAGCATCATCTTCGCCTCGGGCGCCCGGGTCATCGACCGGAACCCGGCCACCGCCACCGCCGCGGCGTACTCGGACACGCCCGGCAGCCGCCACTCCATCAGTCGCGGGCGGGCTGGCTCCTCCGCGGGGACGGCTCGGGTCGCCGTCTTCGACTCCCCGCAGCCGGTCTGTCCCGTGTAGAGCCGGATCGTCGTCCGGTAGGCTCGCCACAGGCTCAGCGCCCCGACCGCCCCGAGGCCAAGCGTGCCCAGCAGCGCGGGAAGGAAGTGGCCCTCGATCAGGTTCGCCGCCCCCAGTGGCAGCCACCCCGGTGGCAGGACGAGGTTGATAAGCCGGGCCGTCTGCCCTGCCTGCTCCCACTCGCGCCGGGACTCCTCCGTGGCCTGCTCCCGCTGCCGCTGCTGGTTCTCCTCGTAACGTCGCTGGTACTCCTCCACGGTGATCTTCCCGCCTTGCAGTTCGCGGGAGAGTTCCTTCTGCATCTCGGTCGGCGCCCGTTGCGACGCGGAAGGCTGGTGACGGACGCGGGCGAGGTTCACCAGGTTCGGGAGTTGGAAGACGAGGATGAACCCGAACGTCACCAGGACGACCACGGTCCGCCGGCGGCGCGGGTTGGTCATCAGTGACGCCAGCCAGCCCTGAAACTGGTACGTCACCGCCGTGACCGCGAGCAGGAATGCCGCCAACAGCGGCAGCGTCAAGAGCATCGCCGGGCCGTGTGAGAGGGTCTGCCCGAGGGCCAGCCCGGTCATGGCGGGGACGAACAGGATCGTCCCGAGGCGGACCCACGAGCTGAGGTAGTTGACCAGGAACGCCCCGGCAGGCGAGACCGGCAGGTGCAGGAACCGGTCCAGGGACAGGGCGTCGGACCGGTGCAGGTCGCTGAGCAGGCCGACCGCCCAGGTGAACAGGAACCCGGCGACCACGCCGTCCCAGACGTAGAGGACGACGTCCGGTGGTTGGTTTCGCAGTGCCAGAAGGCCGACGAGGAAGCCGCCGACGAGCAGCACGACGGCAGCGACCCCGACGACCGTGGCGAGGAGGATCAGGACGACGGTGTTGGCGATGCCGCCGCGGCGCAGTTGGTTGACGCGGAGCCGCCAACGGAGCCAGAGGAAGGTGCGGAGGTGCTGGAGGTTCATACTCGGACAACCAACCCGCCACGGAGGGCGGCCCCTACGGTCGGTCGGGTAGGGGCCGCCCTCCGTGGCGGCCCGGGAGTTCACGGCGTATCGGCCCCGAGCCAGGTCAACTTCGGTGCGGCCTCCGCGTCGGCCCCGGCGGTGCGGAGGAACAGGTCCTCCAGCGACCCGTCCCGGCGGATCGTCTCCATCGACCCCTGCTCGACGAGCTTGCCGCGGACGATGATGCCGACGTGCGTGCAGAGCTTCTCGACCAACTCCAGCACGTGCGACGTGAGGAACACCGTGGACCCGCGGGCGACGTACTCGGCCAACAGGTCGCGGATGATCCGGGACGTGACCGCGTCCACCCCCTCGAACGGCTCGTCCAAGAACAGCAGCTCCGGGTTCGGGATCAGGGCGGCGGCCAGCGCCAGCTTCTTCTTCATCCCGTGCGAGTACTCCAGGGTGAGCTTCTTCTCCTCTCCGTCGAGCCCGAGCAGCGGCAGCAACTCCCCGATTCGGTCGCGGATCGTCTCCCGCGGCATCAGGTACATCCGGCCGACGAACGTCAGGTACTCGCGGGCGGTGAGGTTGTCGAAGAGCGACAGGTTCTCGGCGATGACCCCGACGTGCCGCTTGGCGTCGATCGACTCGCGGGGGCTGAGCATGTCCCGGCCGAGGACGACCATCTCCCCGCGGGACGGGGCGAGCAGGCCGGTGAGCATCTTGATGGTGGTGGACTTGCCGGCCCCATTCGGCCCGAGGAACCCGTAGAAGGTGCCACGCTCGACGCGCAGGTCGATGCCGTCCACGGCGCGGACGTCGCCGAAGGAGCGGGTCAGCCCACGGGTCTCGATGGCCAGGGTCATGACTGGTCCGTCCCCCGCCCGCCGCGCCAGCGGCGGTCCCGCAGCCGCAGCCACGCGGCCGTCAACGTCTCACAGTACTTCGGTTCGATCCCGAGTGGATTCAACACCAACTCGTCTTGGCGGGCAAGAAGTTCCGCGGCCGATACCCCCGCCCTCACCGACCTGTCCAATGTATTCAGGGCGATCGGCGAATATCGCCCTACCGGCACCAGGACCTTCTCGATCTCGGACGGGACCAACTCCAGCACGCCGCCTCCGTAGTGTCGGCCCTCCAACTCGGCACTCAGCGCCGTCAGGCTGTTCACGAATCCGACGACCAGGTCCGCCGCCCGCACTCCGTTCGGCGTTATCCGGTAAGCCGTATCCGTCGTGTAGGCATTGGCCCGGTTCAGGACGAGCCGGGGGAAGTGGTGCGAGCGCTTGAGCATCCCCACCGGGGCGAGGGAAACCGACGGCACGTTGTACCACGGGCTGCGGATGCGGCACTTGTACCGACTGGGTAGGTCCTCCGCTTCCCCCGAACGGATGTACTGGCGGACCGACGGCGGCATCTTTTCCAGTGGGAGGTCGCCGAACCAGAGGAAGTTCGTCGGCAATCCGAGCCGTCTGTTCTCTTCGTGCGCGGCCCTGTCGTACACGACCCCGCGGACGTGCTCGCTCCTACCGAACATCGGGTGCGCCCACCGCCGCAGCCCGTACTCGTCCACGACGGCGTCCGGCACGAGGAAGAAGCGGTTGGCCCCGGTGACGATGCCGACGTCCACGGCGGCGACCTCCGCGAAGCGCCGCACGCCCGTCTGTGCCCCCAGACGGGCGAACAACGCCCGCTCGGCCCCGGTCAGCAGGCCGAGCATCCACTTCCCGTTGAGCACGGAGCCGGGGAAGAAGTCGGCCCCGCGGAAATACTCGGACGCCGTCGTAGCGAGGGCGGTGCGATCCTTCACCCGCCGGATCGCCACGTCGGCGAGCCGACCCACCGGTCCGCTTCGCTTCTCGGCGAGCAGCAGGACGACCCCCTGGAGGGTGTCGTCGAACCAGATGTCGTCCGGGTCGATGACGAGGACCCGGGAGCACTGCTGCAAGAGGAATCGCCGCAGCGACCGTGCGTGCAGGACGTGGAGCAGTTCCGACGGCACGACCATCGCCAGACGGCCTCCGGGGCGGAGCATGGCCAGCGAGGCAACGACGAACGGCACCCAGGCGTTCGTGTGCCGGGTGAACTCCAGGCCGAACTCGCGAAAGACCGCCTCCGACCGCTTCTGCGTGCCGGCGTCGAGGTACTGGTAGCGGACGAACGGCGGGTTCCCGAGTACCGCGTCGAACTCGGGCTGGCGCGTCCGCCGCCGGAGGAACCACGCCAGGAAGTCCTCGGAGTGGACCTTCGACGGAATCCCGCGGGCCTTCGCCTTGGCGGCCTCCGCCGGGTCGATCTCGATGGCCGTGATGGACTCGATTTTCGCGCACCCGACCTTCGCCAGCGCGTCGAGGAACGCGCCGTCGCCGCAGGACGGCTCCAGGATTCGCCGCGGCTTCGCCTCTGCCACCCAGCCGGCCAGGAACACGGCCACATCCGGGGTGGTGTAGTAGCCGCCCCGTAGTTTCCGCGGCGTCTGGGACGCGAGGAAGTTCATGTCAGTTCATCGGCAGGTGGTCCCGGCCCGGCAACACGACCGCGGAGAGCGACCCCTTGCCGCCGTGGACTAGCTTCACCAAGTCGTCGGCCCCGACGGGGTGAGGCAGGGCGAACACTTCGCCGTAGAGGAACCCGCAGCGCGCCCCCTGGTAGCCGTTGGCGCTGCCGACGAAGTGCCGCACCTTGGCGAACCGGTCGGGGTCGAACTGTGACTCGTAACAGCGGATCGCTTCGAGCTTCTGCTCCATCGTCTCGGTGATATCGACGACGAACGTGCTGTGCCAGTGCCGCTGCTCGGCGTCGGTCGGGAAGAGCGCGTAGACCAGGTGCGGCACCCGGTACGGCGGCGTCTGGTCGAACCGGTCGTCCCACTTGGTCAGCTGCGAGTAGAAGCGGGCCGCCTCGGCGATGAGGTGCCCCTGGTTGTGGTCCGGGGAGGCGGCGGGGGTGCGGCCGGCCCCGGCGATCAGCACCGATGGCCGGTAGCGGCGCAGCTCCGTCGCCAGTCGGTAGCGGGCCTCGGGGCCGTCCATGAGGACGCGGTTGGGCAGGTCGAGGTTGACCCGGACCTGGACGCCGAGCGCCCGGCGCGCGGCCTCGGCTTCATTCCGGCGCGTCTCCAGACTGCCGCGTGGGGTCGGCTCGCCGCTGGTGAGGTCGAAGATGCCGACGCGGTAGCCCTGGCGGACGAGTTTGGCGAGGGTGCCGCCGCAGAGGATTTCGAGGTCGTCGGGGTGCGGGGCGACGGCCATCACGTCCAGCCGGTCGGGGTCCTGGGTCGGCTCGCTCACCGGTCCACCTCCGCGGGTCGGGGTTGTGCAGATACGCTACGAAGGGATACCGGACGGGTCATCCCGGCTTTCGCCCCTCTTGTCCGCACCCGACCCTCGGCTTATGCTGGTGGGACGCCCGGCCAAGTGGCGGAATGGCAGACGCGCTCGACTCAAAATCGAGTACCCAAAAGGTGTGTGGGTTCGAGTCCCACCTTGGCCAGATGTACACTATGGCAGTGAACGTCAGAACACGACAGAGGGTCACAAATCCCCTTGTTTTCCGGGTGTCGCGGTTCGGCCGTCATTTCCTGTCGCGTCCCGGCGTGCACCGACTGCACCGCTTTCTGCACCACGTGTACACCGCTTTCTGCACCGCCTCGGACCGCCTTCTCGAAATCGGCGTCGAGGGTCTGTAGGTAGTGGGCCAGCGCGATCTTCGGCGTGTTGCCCAGCCAGGCCGTGACGACGTGGATCGGGAACGTCTGCGCCACGTCGGTTTCGAGTGACGCCCGCAGGTTGTGGAACAGGCGCGGCCACGGGTGCAGACCGGCCCGACGGACGATCTTCTCGAACGACGTTCGCAGGTTGCTGTTGACCCACCCGCCGGGCCTCTGCGCGGCCAACCGGTAGTCACCGGGTACGACGTACTCCGCGCCCGGTGTCGCCAGGTCGAACGCTTCGTCGAGGTACGGTCGCAGCGCGGCGAAGATGGGACACACCCGGTAATCGCGGCCGGGGTGATGCTCCGTCTTGCAGCTCGGCACCGTCATCCGGCTCGTCTCGAAGTTGACGTGTTCCCACTTCAACGACAGCACCTCGGACGGGCAGCGCAGGCCGGCGAACCGGGACAAGGCCACGATGGTCCGCCACGTCGGGTTACAGGCGTCGAGTACCTTCCGGGCGTCCTCGGCGCTGACGTAGTGCCGGCGCTCGGCCGGCAGGACGTTCGGCAGGCTCACGTCGGCGAAGGGGTTCACCGGGACCAGCTTCAACCGCCGCGCCCGGTCGAAGAACATCCGCACGGCCTTCA